>NZ_KE384200.1:311926-494861 GCF_000424485.1 Butyrivibrio sp. WCD2001
GTAGAGGAAGCACCCGCAGCAGAGGCAGAGATTCCTGTAGTAGAAGAAGCACCTGCAGCAGAAGCAGAGATTCCCGCAGCCGATATAGAAATACCTGCAGATATAGAAATTCCTGCGGCTGAGGAAGCCCCTGCACCAGAAATTGAGATCCCTGTAGCAGAGGAAGTACCAGCAGAAGCAGAGATTCCCGCAGTAGATATAGAAATGCCTGTAGATATAGAGATACCTGCCGATATAGAGATACCTGTAGCGGAAGAGCCCCCTGCAGAGGAGATTCCTGTAGCAGAGGAAACTCCCGAAGCTATGGATTCCGACATATCTCTGATGGATATAGAAGGCTCTGCTGAGGAGCCGGCAGAGGAAGCGCCAGAACTTTCTCCTGAAGAGGAACTTGCAAGGCTTAGCGAGCCAATTGTTGATGAAAGCATGAGTAAAGAGGCAGCGTCGGAAGGAACTGAAGAAGAACTTCAGATCGATTTGCCGGAGCTTGACCTTGATATACCTGAGATTATTATTCCTGAAGAGGAGATGCTGCAAACTGAGGAAGACAGAGCACTTGAAGAAGAGCCCGAGCAGGCAGAAGATTTTGTTCCCGAAATCATGGATGACATGGACCAGGCGACAGAATCAATGGTTGGAACAGCCGGCGACATCAAGGACTTCCTCAAGGAAGAAGATTTCGAGTTCACAGAGATCACATCCGATGGCAGCGTTGAAATCATACTTATAAAAATGGAAGATGACGACGTACTTTGCATCGAGTACGAAGATGATGAATTCCTTTCACTCATATCTCATTATGAGAAAGATGGAAATTGCAGCTACAAAGACGTGCTGGATTCATTCATCAAGGATTCCATCAGCAAAGGTATAAGCTACAAAATAACCCGTTCCAAAGGTGGCAGAACCGTTAGCAGATACAATTAAGTACGGTCATTAGGAAAAACGGTTGCCTTACAATATCGGAAGAATTCACAATTTATGCGGCTTTCATCTATGAAATATAAAATAAAAACAATTAATTAGAAAAAATGCATTTTTCATATTGACATTGATTGGACTCTACTTTATACTTTATAGATGTCGCCGCGTGGTTGCGATATATGTGTCCGTAGCTCAGCTGGATAGAGCAACGGCCTTCTAAGCCGTGGGTCGGGGGTTCGAATCCCTTCGGGCACATTTTGTGGTGGCTATAGCGTAGTTGGTTAACGCGCCAGATTGTGGTTCTGGAGACCGAGGGTTCGAGTCCCTCTAGCCACCCTTTTATATTTTAGGGCAATAACTTCTAGATTATATATTCAATCTAAGTTATTATTGTATTAGAATTTCGTTTGCGATTTTCTAGCACCGAGCGTGGTTGCTGTGTATAATGGGCTATCGCCAAGCGGTAAGGCACAGCACTTTGACTGCTGCACTCGTGGGTTCGAATCCCGCTAGCCCAGTTTTTTGATATATTACTGCTTTTGCAGTTTATATATATGAGATACTAGCTCAGTTGGTAGAGCACTTGACTTTTAATCAAGTTGTCGTGGGTTCGATTCCCACGTGTCTCATTAGAAGCGCTTAACTATTATGGTTGAGCGCTTTTTTGTATTTTTGTATATGAAAAAGGTCTGACATCATCAAAGTACAGCAATCTATGGAACATCTGTATGCAGAACCAATAAAGATGTCTGCTGCGTAGAAAAAGCATCTGGATCAAACGCACCCGTGATTAAAAAAATTGGTGTTTATGCCGATAAAATATATATTGGAAATATGAATTCGGAACAAAGGCTAATATAAAAATCCAGTATACTTTGGAGGTAATGCAATGAAATTTAGAAAGTTTATTGCTTTAGTGGTATTGCTTATATGAATTGGGGAAATAATATGTCAGAGATAAATACAATAAAATCATCAATAATATCATATCCTCACGGCTTTTCAACAAGAACCGGAGGGGTGAGTGAAGGGATATTTGAATCACTCAATCTGGGCATGAACAGGGGTGATGATCCTGAGAATGTTAAAGAGAATTATCATAGATTTCTAAAATCCTGTGGCATAGAAGCTGAGGAGTTCGTCTGCGGGCAGCAGGTGCATGGGAATAACGTGATGATAGTAGGAAAAGAGCATGCGAGAAAGCCCTACGGCTATGATGAGCTTTTTCAGGCTGACGGGTATGTAACTGCCGGGTCAGGTGTACCGTTGGTTATTTTTATCGCGGACTGCATTCCACTCTTGATGGCAGATGAGGAGGCAGGTGTCGTTGCTGCGGTACACAGCGGATGGCGCAGTACTGTACAGGACATCGAGAGAGAAGCCGTTAACAAAATGTTAAGCCTTGGTGCCACGAAGGACCATATCAAGGCATGCATAGGTCCTGCTATAGGCAGATGCTGTTTCGAAGTTGGAGAGGAAGTTATTGAGGAAGTAAACAGCTTGCTGGAAGGCGATGCCGCTGATCTATATAACCGAAAAGATAACGGGAAATTTATGCTTGACCTGAAAGGTGTAGTAAAGAGAAGCATGCTTAATACCGGCCTGTCCGAAAAAAATATTGATATCATCGAAGACTGTACCATGTGTATGCCGCATAAATACTGGTCTCACAGATATACCGGCGGTAACCGCGGAAGTCAGGCTGCTATAATAATGAAAAGATAAAGGTCTTTTTGGGAAGGAAAAAGGCTGTACTTGGTAAGGAGGGATAAGATTGAATTATTTCTCAGATAAAACAGTAAATCCTGGCAGACAACCTGAAATTGACATTTCGAAGGCTATTTGTATTGTTTTAATGATTTTAATTCATGCATATATGGCGAGTTCAGGAGGTTATCATGGTATTATAACCGGATTGCTTGGGTATGGTGCAGGCTTTTTGGGGGCAGGCACATTCATGATATGCATGGGAATCGGTATGCGCTACTCCCAAAAACAGGATGCCTCAAGTAATCTTTATCGTGGTATTTTATTGCTTACGATCGGTCAGGTTTTGAATCTTCTACGTGCAGGTATTCCGGGGCTGATAGCTTATAAGGCAACAGGGAATCAGAACTTCATCCCATACATGTTGGGGGTAATAGATAGTGACATCATCACTTTTGCCGGTCTTGCATTTATCTTAATGGCTCTGCTCAAAATGTTAAAGCTTGGCGATGGAGTGATTTTTTTAATAGGAATTATACTCAACTTTCTCATGGTACCATTTTATTCAATAATCGGGACTCCTAAAGATTTTTGGATAAACAAGCTCATTAACTTATTTTTTTTGACTGATAATGCTCTATTTCCGCTGTGTACACATTTTGTATTCGTTGCCTTTGGCTATCTGGTAGGTGGATATTATAGACGTATTATTGATAAAACAATTCTGTCAAAACGTGTATTATTCATTTGTATCCCAATTGTAGTAGTTTACTTTGCGCTTCGGTTTACAGTCCCATTTCCGTTTATGCCAAAGTACGTTCCGGAAGATGAACCTGTATTAGCTACAGACGCATTGGCTGTATGTCTGGATACTCTGATTACTTTTGCTGCCATGTACAAGCTGGTGACTTTACAAAAAATAAAAGTACCGACTATCGTTTTCCATCTATCTAAGCATATAAACGCTTACTATTGCATCAGCGACATCATATTATACGTGTGGGGTATACTGCTTATCGCAACCAGGGGGAGTCTGCTGCCTGCTTCTTTGGTGCATTTTGTCATCGGAATAATAGTAATTGCGGTATGTTATCTTGTTATCGAGATTAATAACAAGATAATCCATTTCTCACCGGGAAAAATGAATAAGGCGGTGCAAATTATCGCATTTTTTGTAATCTGGCTGGCATCTGCTGCTTTATCATTTTATGCTTATCATATATATCAATTGTATTAAGCACCGTTTAGTAGCGGTAACCATTCCAAACTACAAATACTCCTCTCCCCATTTCTTCAGGTCAAGAAGGATGGGGATGAGGCTTTTTGTTTTTGGGGTGAGGTTATACTCAACCCGCACTGGCATCTCATCATACTGCTTTCTTTCAACGAGTCCGTCTGCTTCAAGTTCCTTCAGGGAATTGGCAAGCATCGTGTTAGTGATTCCGTGGATTGAACGGTTTAACTCTCCGTATCTGACAACCTCGTTTTTATCGATGACGCAGAGGATCATGATCTTCCACTTGCCACCAACGGTATCGATAACTTTTTTTAGGCCACAGCCTTTACCTGCGATATCTTCGCAGAGGAGTTCTTTGGTCTCTTTTTTTCTCATGATATTTATTCCTTTATTCAATCAAATTCAAACTACATACTTGGTACAAAATCCATACCACTTATATTATATCCTAAGCTCCCGTGAATTTATACCAAAGAGGTAATTGCTATGGAACTCAAAATCAATGAGCCTTGGATCACCAGCAAAGTCAGATGCCAGAACGGTTACGCTTATATCGACAAGCCTTTTTGGAACACTGAAGCACTGACATAGAATTGGCCGTCAGTACAAATTGCTTATTAGAACTATGTTTAGCAATATAAAAATGATATAATACTATTGTCTATACAGGTGGTGGGGACTACTGAAATAGAAAGGATTTTGTTATATGAGTAATAGAGAAAGAGCTTTAGAGCTTCTTGAGCAGATACCTGATGATAAGCTTTTTTACATCATTGGTATTATGGAAGGAGCGTTGATCCCTGATAGCTATCTCGACGCTTCAATTGATGAATCAATAGCTATATCTGAAAAAGAAATCGAGGAAGGCGCTGACCTGATTCCATTTGATGATGCTTTTGCAGCTTTGAAGGAGAAATATTTTGGATAATTACCAAATAGTCATGACTCCCAGAGCTCGCTTCGAATTAGAAGAAGCATTTGTTGCTATATTAGAACTATCAGCCAGTCTTGATATTGCTGAAAATTATATTGACTCTATCAAAAATGCTGTTGATCAGCTTTCAGCATTCCCTAAAAGAGGAAGAATCAGGGAACGTGGTGAATTTGCCGGAAAAGGTTATAGAGAAATCTATATTAAGGAATACACAGTAATCTACCGTATCAACGAGCAGGCTCTTCAAATTCAGATAGTTGCTATTAAACCTTCATCAATAAAATAATCAGTCTGAAGCCAGCATCTTTAGTTGATGCTGGCTTTTCCGTTAATCATCAGAAGCTTTCTATTATGGATGATATTCTGCATAGCCTTTTAGACGAAATAGGGTCTGCCCTGTAGAGTCCAGCTTGACATAAGCCACTCCTGTCACAGGTATTTCAGTCTGGCCGTATGATGACCTGATATATTTACCATTAGCATCATACAATGTTACTTTAGCAGTGACGTCCACCTGAAGTACCAGGGAAGAGACATTGATATGCTTATAATCCCTTAAATAGGTTACCGCTTTGCTTATATCTACAACCAAATTGTTATAAGTAATTTTAGAATCAGTATTCGCACCTAGAAAAGTGGAATTTGAAACTGCGTTAAAGCTTGGAAAAAGAATAATAGGACGACTTGTATTTGAATAGTCATAATTAAAGGTGTCTTTAGGCGCAAAAAACGATTCATTGCTTTTTAACCATGGATAAAATCCATCAATTACATCGTTGCTATAAGAAGCTGCTAGTAATGTTTTTACCTGATTTATGTCTGCACTATTACTTGTAGCGGGGGTGTTCCCCAGCATTTCTTGAGTCCTTTTTATATGATTGCAATAATTTCCATATTTAGTATCTAAATATGCCATAAATCTGAATCCGGTAGCGTATGAAGTATTGAAGGCATACGTCGTTGGAAACTCATTTTCCATCCAATATTCAAACGTTTGGGTATATACGCTACTTTCCGGACTAATACGTACATCATTTATTGTAGCTTGATAATGCGATAGACCGGATGCATCCTTCATATCTGTTGAACACAATTTTTTTAGAACTTTATAAGCAGTATATTGGGCAAAGCCTTCTGTTAATGTTTTGTTTAAATACCAGTCATGGTACGAGCCCTCAAGGGCATGGGATAGTTCATAAATTATTGCGTATGAGTTTGTGATAAACAGGTCTCCCGAGGAAATATATACATCCGTGCCGGCACAATAAGCTGATCCGGAGACTTCAGACTGAGGGTTTGCAGCAGGATACCCTTTTCCTTTAGCAGCAACAGTAACTGTACATTTGTACTTTTGACCATTGTAAGTAGCTGTGATTTTTGTCTTGCCAACTTTTTTTGCTTTGATTTTTCCTTTTTTTGTAATTGAAGCAATGCTTTTATTTTTGCTTTTCCATTTTACGCTGGACTCTATAGCGTTTTTTAGGCTGATTTCAAATGAATCGCCAACCTCAAGAAATACTTTACTTTCACTTAACTCAATTGCATCGTATGTAGCTGATGCACTCGCGCAGATTGGAGAAGAAAATAAAGAAAAAGGCGCAACATCTACCCAGAAAACAATAATTGATAGTAATGACATCATTATTAGTATTGAAAAATCCGAAAGGTAAAGGGCTTTATTGTGCTTAATATTTTTCTAGGAAAAATGGACGATGCAATTTATCATCCACCGGCATATTTTGATAACACATATGAGGATGACTGGATAACAAATGATTTGTCCGTCCGTATCCAGCAGAGTCCGGTACTGGTAAGCAATGGATTGATTGCTATACTTCTTTAAGTGTGCTGCCAATTCTTTAAATAATTCCAAAACGTAATTTATATTCATAATAGTTTACAAATTCTCCTCTCCCCATTTCTTTAACTCAAGCAGGATGGGAATGAGGCTTTTTGTTTTTGGGGCGAGGTTGTACTCAACTCGCACAGGCATCTCATCATACTGCTTTCTTTCAACGAGGCCGTCTGCTTCCAGTTCCTTCAGGGAGTTGGCCAGCATCGCGTCAGAAAAACAAGTAATTAGTAAGTGCAGAACGGGTTCAAATAAGTGTATTTAGTTCTTCTGTTTATAATTGTGATAGACTGTTATGAGTAGGAAATTGCCCTTTATTCTGGCATCTGTAATAATATGGACGTTGATACTCATAGTAACTTGTCTGGATTTGCCCTTGAATACCAGGAATTTGCTGGTGTTTTGCTGCTCCTGGCTATACAAGTCAGCGGCATATAGAGTAGTTGCCATAGCTTTGCCGATTATGGCTCTCATCGTTGGGCATATCTTTTCGGCGACTGTTTTGGCGGCTGCTTTTGCTATTGTCGAAGTGGCATTTTCAATTGTTCTTTTTCATGAAGTTACGGTTCTAAGCACGGAGGTTTAAATGGCAAAACAAAATATCTACGACAATGAAACATTCTTCAATGAGTACAGTAAACTTCGAGAGCGCGAGGTGAACGCCAACAACCTTTTTGAAATCCCTACGCTTTATGCGCTTATGCCGGATCTGGAAGGAAAAGAGTTCTGGATCTTGGATGCGGAACCGGTGAGCGCTGCATCGACTATCTAAATCGCGGAGCGGTGAAGGTTACGGGCATTGATATATCTGAAAAAATGCTTGCCATGGCGAAGAGCCAAAACAGCGATCCCAGGATTACTTATATAAAAATGCCGATGGAAGATATCGGAACAATCGACGGGGAATTCGACGTTGTGATAAGTTCGCTGGCACTTCATTATGTTGAGGATTTCCAGGGAGTTGTAGCGAATGTTTACAGGCTTTTAAGTGATGGGGGAATCTTTCTCTTTTCACAGGAGCATCCGATTAACACATGCTTTTCAGGAGAGTTTGACAGATGGACCTGCGATGAAAACGGGACAAAGATCTATGCAAATATAGCGAATTACTGCGTTGAGAAAAGCTATGAATCAACCTGGTTTGTCGAAGGAATCCAGAGATATCACAGGATGTTTTCAACTACAATAAATACACTTGCGGACGCTGGATTTAAGATCCTCAGGATTGAGGAGCCTCATGCGACAGAGGAGATCGTGCAGAAGTATCCGGATTACTATGATCTCTACCACAAGCCCGATTTCCTATTTGTGAAAGCGTGCAAGTGAGCACTTTGGTTTGCACATTTTTAATTTACTAAACATGAAAGACTTACATAAAAAACTATGACTAAGAAGAACACTTTTATCAGAATTATTTTCCTTACTTTGACAGCAATTTGTCTCATATATTCCGTGAGCATTTATCTGGTAGCAAGTGGGACTTTTTCTTTTGTAATATGGCTTGTAGGCGCAGCATTTTTTGCACTGCTATGGTTTTTATCAGGAAAAGAGCGGTGGAACAAAATCCCCAAAGCGCTGCGGATTATAATGACTTCAGTAATTGCTATAGGAGCCGTGGTATTTATTGTCTGCGAGGGCATGATACTAAGCCATTTTAACGACAAGGGCGAAGAGAATCTTGATTACATCATCGTCCTCGGGGCTCAGATGAGGGACTTTGGACCCAGCATCATTTTCAAATACAGACTCGATGCTGCGCGTGATTATCTTGAGAAAAATCCGAATACGATATGTATTGTCTCGGGAGCGCAGGCTGCGAATGAGCCTGTAAGTGAGGGCGAAGGCGGAAGGGACTACCTGATATCGCTGGGAATCCCGGAGAACCGGGTTATCGCTGAAACAAAGGCTGTTGATACAACAGAGAACATAGCCTACTCGCTGGAACTTATCGGAGATGAGGCATTGGAAAAGAATCTGAAAATCGGGATAGTTACGAACAACTTCCATGTTTTCAGAGGTGTACAACTTGCAAAATCAATGAGTGATGAGGCGATATGCGGAATAGCTGCGTACACTAGGCCGTGGTATCTCCCCAACAACATGGTCAGAGAGTACTTCGGGATAATAAGAGATTTTAGAATCATGTTCTAAAAATAACGTTATTACGACAATGGTTATCGCAGAACTCGCCGACATGCCATTTGCGATTAAATCGCCGCACTCGCTGACTTCACATTCTGAGGAATGTTCAATTTATATATTTCTTCTGCGGCGAGGCGCACCTTGGCCACATTGATGCTTTTATCCTTGGGGAAGCAGTAGTACTGCTCGTTCATGTTGCCGATGCTGATCATGTCACCGATTTCGTACCAGTAATAGTCTGCATAGAGCGAATAGGAAATCTTTGCAGACTGCTGATAGTCAAGCTCTCCGCCGCAGCCTGTGAGGGAGAAGCCGTTCTTATTATGTATAAGACGTCCCTCGCCGACGCGGTAAGCAGCACGAGTATCTTTCACAACAATGATGTCTACGGGAATGTCCAGATAGTATCTGCCGTCTGTGACTTCCTTTTTTATGCAATCACGTTCCCACCTGTACCAGTCTGATACATATGAAAAATCGTAGCCTCCCTGTGGCATAGATACGCCCAGAGTTTGGCATTCAAGCTCGCCGCTTTCCGCAAGCTCCCAGTTTGTATGGCATGAGCTGCAGACAAGCGTGATACCGCTTCCTTTCAGAACGCGCTCTTTTCCGCAGACAGGGCACCTGAAAAGAACTCTCTCAAGACCGTCGGCCCTGAAAGGCTCTGTGATTTTGATCCCATTTTCACGCTGCCAGTGCCAGTGGTCGAAGGAAAATTCTTTTTTTATAATGTCGCCCAACTCGCCGGCACTCATGCTCTCAATTTCAGAAGGTGAGAGCAGATACTTCACTTTGGCGGTGACCGTCACATCGCGCTTTTGCAGCCCGTTATAGAGCGGATCACGATGAAAAGCGCCGGTGGTTGTAACTATGATAACAGGCACCTTGAAGAGCTTCAGACTTTTGCCGATGCTCGAAAGAAGGCCTGTTGCTGTGCCGTCGAAGCTATAGCTAGCCTCAGGGTACATGAGGACAGACTCTTTCAGATCCCTGAAGCAGTACATCATATCCTTCACCAGCGGAAGATCCGTGATAAACTTTCGGGCGGGTATGCATCCCAGACGCCTAAGAAGCCACTCTTTTCCCACGAAGCCGTCCAGCGTCGTTACGATATGGAACGGTCTGTCTGCGAAAATCGTCGCTGCAATCTCAAGGTCAGTACTCGATGAATGGTTCATCAGAATCAGGCAGGGCTCGTTCTTTCCGAGCTTCTCCATGCCCTCTGAAGTATAGGAAAAACGGCAATCCTCGAGATCCTTTTTGGATACGGTTTTCATAAGAAACTTCCAGAAGGCAGTCTGCCTGCAGGGCTTCTTGTTCTTGTATGGATTAAGAGCGGAGACCTCCGCGTAGCTCTTTGATTTGATCTTGATCTTCATTGAATACTCCCCAACAAAACAATACATTTTAATATAGTAATAATAACACATTTGACAGATGAATCTTGTATAATTGATTTATGTGAATTCGATATATGTGAGTTCAGCTTAGACGCTTTGAATGCGTAGCTGAATGGAAAGAACAGGGGGATACATAATGGCTTCAAATACTTCAAAGAGTCTTAGAAATTCAGTACTTTATCAGATTTTCGTTCGTAATTACAGCAAGGAGGGAACCTTTGCACAGGTGGAAGCGGATCTTGACCGTATCAAGTCGCTTGGCACAGACATAATTTACCTGATGCCGATTCATCCTATCGGAGAAAAGGCAAGGAAGGGTTCACTCGGCTCACCCTATGCGATCAGCGATTACCGCGCGGTGAATCCGGAGTTCGGAACGCTGGAGGATTTTAAGAACCTCGTAGATGCTATCCATAAGAAGGGAATGAAGTGCATCATCGATGTCGTCTATAATCACACGTCACCTGATTCTGTTCTGGCAAAAGATCATCCGGAGTGGTTTTTCCATAAAGAGGACGGCTCCTTTGGCAATCATGTGGGCGACTGGAGCGACATCATAGATCTCGACTACACCGATGAGCAGCTCTGGGATTACCAGATAGAGACGCTGATGTACTGGGCGAAAATCGTTGACGGTTTCCGCTGCGACGTGGCGCCGATGGTTCCGATAGAATTCTGGGAGAGGGCAAGAAAAGAGGTGGCACAGGTCTGTCCCGACTGCATCTGGCTTGCTGAGTCGGTGGAATATTCCTTTTTGACTTACCTTAGGGGCTGCGGCATAACTGCGCTCAGCGACGGTGAGATTTTCAGAGCCTTCGATCTTAGCTATGACTACGACGTATATCCAAGTCTTGCAGGATACTTATGCGGTGAGAAGGAACTGAAGGATTATCTTGAGGGACTTAATCGCCAGGAGGTCATCTATCCCGCGAATTATATTAAGCTCCATTTCCTTGAAAACCACGATCAGACCAGAGCGCATTTCCTGATTCCGGATGAAAAGGCGCTCAGGAATTTCACGGCGTTCCTGTTCTTCCAGAAGGGAATCCCGTTCATCTACGCGGGCCAGGAGTTTGGCGCATCCCACCTGCCAAGCCTCTTTGATAAGGATACGATTTCACTTAGACCTGAAGACGGCATAGATATGACTGATTTCATACGCACGCTCAGCTTTATTAAAAAGGACGCGATTTTCGCAGATGGAATATTTGAGTGCAAAGCATCCGAGAATGATACAGTAGTTGCAACCCTCACACATGGTGAGAAGAAGGCTGTAGGTGTGTTCGCACTTAAGGCACAGACCTCAAACGTCCGCGTGCCGCTTCCAGACGGGATTTACAAGAACCTCATAGACGGCAGCGATGTGGAAGTATTCCGCGGCGGAGTGAAGTGCTACGGCGAACCGATGATAATATTAAAATGATTATTTGATTTTTCTTATAAAACCGCTTGTGGCATATTCTTTTTATTGACGCAATCATATAAAAGATGTAAAATGATGCACGGCGCGTTAAGTGTGATTATGCCACGAGGGGTTTATATTAGATGAATATAAATACATTCAAAAGGAAATCGATTATTCTCGCAGCAGCAGTATGTGCTGCATCACTTTTTTTACCCATAAACGATTATAAAATAGAAGCAAAAGCCGAAACGAATATTTCTGCAAATTTTCCGACCAATGATATTCCGGAGCTTCCTGAGCCTGAGGTAAAACAGCTTGAAACCGTTGATAAAGGCGCACTGGGGATTAGACCGCGTAACATGCCTAATCTCAATACCGGAGTAAAGACCGGACTTCACTATACATACCTTGATGACACAGAGAAAAAACTATACAGAGCACTTATTGCAGCCTGTGATCATGTTGCTCCATATGAGACAGAGAACATATCGATAGATAGTGAATATGTAATACCGCTGGTTCTGAACTCATCAAGCAAGTTTAGTTATACAACACTTCAATATCATAGGGCAGTATATGCGGCCAAATATGATCACTGCGATCTGGTTCAGTTGCAGCTATGCAGTATTCATTTCTATTGGCAGATCACATCATATGGGTCTTCTACAAAGCTGTATAACCACTATGTTTATCTTAAGTCAGAAGTACCTTCTTATGATCAGGCAAAATTTAATCAGATGACTGCTGAGCTTCAGGCAAAAAGGAGAAATATCCTTTCCGATAGCTCTGTACAAAATGCTGCCGGAATTATTGGAAAAGAGCTGGCAGTTCACGATAAACTCATAGACATTAATACATATGATTATGAATGTGCTAATACGGACAATCATTATGATATCGGGCAGACTGCGTATGGAGCGCTGGTAAAGGGAACTTCTGTCTGTGAAGGTTACGCTATGGGGCTTGTCTATCTCCTTGAAGGGATAGATGTTGACTCAATGGTTGTAATAGGAAATGCAGGAGGTTTACATGCCTGGAATATTGTGAAAATCGACGGCGCCTGGTATGAAACCGATCCGACCTGGGATGATTATGAACCTGAATCATCGCGTCCTGAGGAATTTGTAAGAGAAAGATCACATGCTTATTATCATCTTACAACAGTGCAGATAACTGCTTATAAAAAAACAATCTCAGCAGGTGGTTACAGAACCGTAATAGATAACACGCATATCAGGACTTCAGAATCGGAAAATTATCCGGAGGCGACAGCTACAAAGTACTCATATGAAAATGTTAAGAAAATAGTTGGCGGCGAGGGTACCGAAGTCAGCAATGTTCCTGTAACGGGAGTAAACTTTTTATCAGATAAATTGAAGGTATCAAAGGGAACGACAGGAACGCTTGATGTACAGATAATACCTTCAAATGCAACAGATAAAACTCTTTTCTATGAAAGCTCCGATGATGAAGTTATTACTGTGGACCAAAGCGGAAATTATACAGCATTAGTGCCGGGATATGCAACGATAACAGTAAGGACACCCGATGGTAAGAACAGCTCAAGTATTGAGGTTGCTGTATCTGATGAATCAGGAAAATATCCGGTAAAGTCACTTCAGTTATCTGCAAATTCAGTAAAAGGATATGTTGGCGATCAGGGTATATTGACCTGCACTTTTGAGTCAGAGGATCCTTCAAAGAATAGTCTGATATGGACTACGTCGGACAGCGACGTTGTGAGCATTGAGGATTTAGGCGAAGGAAAAGCGAGATATACCATAAATAATAGTGGCTATTCTACAGTAGAAGTTAAGTCTGATGATGGAAAATGTAAGGCGACCTGTAACTTTAATGCTTCCATAAGGCAGGTAAAGGTAACTCTTGATTATAACTACGATGGTATAAAAAGAGAGAATACATTATATTATGGAGAAAAATACGGCTACACATTATCCGGATGTTACAGGGATGGCTATAACTTTGAAGGTTGGTATACAGACAGGACAGGTGGAGAAAGAGTAACAAGTTCTTCAACGGTCTCTGTGAAAACCGAGCATACATTATATGCACGCTGGAAAGTTCAGGCGTTTACTATGTATTTTTATACAGGTTCCGGACGGTTCCCGGATGGAACAAGTACCTATAGGCTATCTGTAAATTACGGAGAGACGATAGATTTTTCTTCTGTGCCTACGCCTGTTTGTCAGGGATTTGAGTTTGCCGGATGGGCAGATTATTATAACAATGTTATTCCCAGTGACAGTATTGCCACCGGTAGTCAAGAATTTTATGCCAAGTGGCTCGAAGTAGGATTTGAAATTACATTTGATGCTAACGGCGGATCGTTCTCAAATGGTGAGACCACTATTACCGGGATATATCCTGTTTATAACTCGCTGTCTGAAAGAGATTACGAAGTACCTGTAAGAGAAGGCTATGAATTTTCCGGATGGGCAGAAAAGCCGAATGGCCTTGCTGGCAATAGGTATGTTTATACAACACAAAATATGACATATTATGCTGTTTGGCAGGAGCCATACAGCGGGTACGAAAGTTCAGAGGAAGAGCAAAACAACACGTATTCCAATAATTCGGAAAATGAAAATGCAGACTATTATCAGGAAGAAGATTTTGAAAATTCTTATATAAACAATTCTCATGAAGAGAATTATGATAATCCTTATGCAAATAATTCTTCCGAAGAAGATATGGGAAATGACCAGCTAATTATTTTCGATAATAACGAAAATGATAATCTCATATCATCCAACAATTGTAACTACGAAATAACAGGCTCAGAAAATGTTACTGCGGTTTCTGAAGATAGTGACGCGACATCTGTAGTAATAAGTGATACGATTTCACATAAGGGTAAGAACTATACAGTTACCGAAATCAGAAGTAATGCATTTAGAAATCGAACAAAGCTTAAGAGTCTTGTTGTTGGAAGAAATATTCAAAAGATTGGATCCGGTGCATTTAGTGGGTGCAAGAACCTTGGAAAAATAACAATAAGGGGTAATAACCTAAAATCCATTGGTTCAGGAAGCTTTAGGGGAATCAAAAAAGGCGCCAGAATCACGGTGGTTTGTAAGGATAAAAAGACGTACAATAAGCTTGTTAAGAAACTGAAGAAAGCCGGTGCTAAAAAAGCAAAGTTCAAATTCAAAAAGGGTTAATGGTTGATAACATTTGAAATGAGGGGAAAGATGAGAGTAATCAACCTGGAAGACGAACCGATTAAGCACAGAAAAATTTGCAACGAGCTCGAAAAGGTTCGCATTAAGGAAGACGATATCGACTGGGTAACCAATCTTGAGGACGGAATAGAGAAAATCCGGGAAGCAATCGAGAGTGGAAAGCCTTACGACATTGCGGTCACCGATATGTACTACCCGGAAAGACCAGGCTCGGGAGATGCTCCCTCCGGAGAGGCCTTTATATCAAAAATGAAAGAGTTTGGTATAGACATCCCGATCATTCTCATATCGTCGCAGAATCTGAGGGTTCCCGGAATCCTGGGAACAGTCTATTTTTTGGAAAACAGCGACTGGGAAGATGATTTGCAGATGCTGGTTAGGAAGATACAATAATGATTATTCAGACAGGCTCGCGTACCGACATCCCGGCTTTTTATGCAGACTGGTTTGCAAACAGGCTAAGGGACGGCTATGTCTACGTGCGAAATCCCTACAACATGACTTATGTCACCAAATTCATATTGCATCCGTCGGTGGTGGACCTCATAAGCTTTTGCTCCAAGAATCCCGCGCCGATGCTGAAGTATCTTGATCTCCTAAGACCCTATGGGATGTACTGGTATGTGACTATCACCGGTTATGGAAAAGATGTTGAGCCAAATGTCCCGGAGATTCACGAGGTTATAGATACCTTCAAAAGACTCTCTGAATTCGCGGGCGTGGACTCCATGGGATGGAGATATGATCCGATTTTCCTGGATGAAAAATATACGAGAGATTATCACCTCACGAAGTTCTCGGAGATCGCAGCTGCGCTTGACGGCTACACTGAAAACTGCGTCATAAGCTTCATCGACATATATCAGAAGGTGAAGAAGAATTTCCCGGAGGCAAAGCCACTTGAAAAAGCAGACCGTTTGTATATGGGAGAGCACATGGCGAAGATAGCAAGAGAGCACGGTATGACACTTCGCCCCTGCAGCGAGGGAAACGAACTTGAAGTATTCGGCGCCGACTGCAGCGGCTGCATGACTCAGCCCATTTATGAAAAGGCTGTCCATAATACGATGGTCTTCCCTAAGGTGAAAAATGCCAGAAATACTTGCGCATGCTTCCTTGGAAACGACATCGGTATGTACAACACCTGCCTTCACATGTGTCGCTATTGCTACGCCAACTACGATGCGGAGACGGTGATGAAAAATAACGCTAATCATGATCCGGATTCCCCGCTCCTTATCGGCAACATCAGACCGGAAGATGAGGTTCATACTGTTGAGCAGAAGAGTTGGATTGACGGGCAGTTGTCGTTGTTTAATATGTTTTGATGGAAAAGAGAATATAAAGGTAAATTGCCGGCAGTAGATCATAGATTGGTCTACTGCTTTTTGATTTCTAAAAGATGAATAAACTTTTATGTAATCATGATGAAATGCGAGTTTGTATGTGAGAAAATTAAGTGTGTGCATGATTTTTGTAAGATCGATTTGGAGGCGCAGAAAATGTTTTCATATTTAAGAACAAAAGGCGAATTTATAAATGATTGTATAAGGGTAAACGATAAAAAAGAACCAATAATTGCTGGATTATTGGAGGAGCGGATTAAAAGAAATAGTTATGGGGAGGGTTTTACATTCTCTGAAAGCGAAACGATATCATGGAAAAATTCCCTTGCGCGTTTTATGAAAAGTGTATTGGACGATAATAATATATCTGACAATCTGCTGGTAGCAGCGGAATTTTGGTTTGAAAGAGATTGGGGTGGAAGAACAGATTTAATACTTATTGGAAAAGGGAATGACGAAAAGGATACTATAGTTTTATTTGAACTAAAACAGTGGTCAAAAGCAAGAGAAATCAATGCTGCTGATGTAATAGCCTTAAGGGAAAATATAGAAAAATTAAAAAAAAGATACTCTGATAAGTATATTGATTACATTGATCATAATAGGGCGAAATTTTGTATAAGACAAGATGATAAAGAGTGCAAATTAGATGTTGATTTAGTGAATGATAAACTTGAAGGACCGTTAGAAAAGCCAAATAAACAAGTGGGAGAATATTGTAAAAGATTTGAAAAGATGTTGAAAGGGACCGGAATACAAGTGGTTCCTGTAGTTTATATGCATAATATGGATAAAGAACAAGGTGAGAAGTTGGGATTTCACAAAGGAGTTAATTGTTTTTTTAAAGAAAAGGAAGATGATCTGTGCAAATTTCTGCAGAAAATATTTAAGAAAGAGCAAGATATAGAAGATAATAGGAGAATAGTAAAGAAAATTAGAGATAGTTATCAGACGATCGCGCTTCCAGATATTGCTAATATGCTAACGGGAAATAGGGAAGATTTTATTATTGATTATTTGCGGCCTGATCAAAAAGAATTGTATTCTACATTGACAGAACGTATGGATGCGAATCTAGATAGCTTGGATATTGTTTATGGATCTCCTGGCAGTGGAAAAACGCTAATTGCAACATTGTTGATGAATTATGGCCTTAATAAAGGGAAAAAGGTTTTATTTGCTTATCATGGTGCAGCTACATATAATGCATTAGCAAATATTTTAAAAGAAAAAAATAGTAAATGGTTAAACAAATACAAAGATAATTTTATGTTTGTAGATGACCTATTAACATGCGAAGAGGAATACGACACAATTATAATTGACGAAGCACATACCTTGGAATTGCAAAAGGATAATGGAAAAGAATCACAGCTGTTTTGTAAACTTTTGAATAGGGGGAAACATATCTTTCTTTTTGCAGATGAATTGCAAAGGACAGATAGTGACAAGAACTTCATCCTATTGCTAAAAAGGTTATGCGCTTATAAGGAAACGGAAGAGAAAAAGAACAAGGATAAGAACAAAGAAAAGGAGTTAGAAAAATATGCCCGACAGCGTGCCTATTGGGATAAAAACATTTTGAAGCTTCTGAAAGACAAATATGCAGGAGAAAAGAATGATTATAGTCAAATAAAAGCATACAAAAATCTATGGACACAATTTAGATGTAATGCTGATGACGGATATGTAACATGGGTGGATCAAGTACTTGGAATAATTGCTGATCTCAACAGAAATGCAGATAAATCAAGTACTTATACATATTCATCCTTTTCCATAGGACAAAAAGATATAAATTCAGATATATATCTTTCTGATTTGGATTTTAGGCCAATTCTGTTGCAAGGAAAGAGCGAGGAACAGCTGGAAGAAATAATAAAAGATTTACCGGATAATGATAAATTTGTAGTTCTTTCTGAAGATTGGTGGACAGAAACAGAAGAAGATAGAGAGAACATGGTTGAAATTTTGAATGATAGTAAAATAAGGAAAGTGCTTGGGATTGATAATATTCGCAAAGAAAATGTAAGGTCGTATAAGCATAATGAATATGTTATGTCTGATAAGGTAGGACTTTTGCCGTATGTTTCGAATGATGAAATTGCTATTGGTAATGCATATTCGGTACAAGGGATAGAGTATCCTAATGCTTTGATAATATTAGGAAAAGAATTGAAAGCTGAAAAAAACAAGAATGGGAAAACATCCGTATTCAAAGGAGAAGGAACAAAAATATGGTCACAACGAAAGTATAGGGTGCTTTTAACCAGAGCGATGAAGAATTGCTTTATTTATGTGGTTGACGATAATTTACGAGATCATTTTTTATCGTTTGAAGAAAGAAAATTAGATTAATAAAAATTCAGTAGGCAGAAAATAGAAAGGAAAAAATGATGAAAACTCCTCGATATGAAATAAATGTTTGCGGCGATGATATAAATAACCGAAAAGAATATGAGTATGAGTATTTGTTTGAATATGCTCATAATACAGTAATCATAAGGATTCAAAAAAATTTTATTCAGCTTATCAAGGAAGGTCTGTTTTCTGAAGATAAAGATGAAAATGAGGATTTCATGTTTTATGAAAAAGCAACTTTGCTAAATGCTGCAGAAAAAGCCATGCTTCTTCATATATTTCTATATAATTTAGGAATAAAAATTTTGGTTGCCAGATGTTATAGGATAACACAAGATGGAAAAACTATAGACAGGCAATCAAACTGGATAAAATCTATGATAGAAGGTGAGCTTAGCGATAAATTGCCGGATTTTTTCTCACAAGCATCAAAGCCCGGAGAACCTTTGGCAAATTATATCCTGGGAATGAGGAGAAACACATCAGAAGTAATGGCATATGGATTTATACATGATCCTATGACAGATAAGAAACTTGATACGCTTCCGGCCTCATTATATGCTTATTTATTTGCAAAAAGTAGAACTACAGAATTTGAGAAATTTTTTTATAATTGGATGGCTTTGGCAAGTTTGATGCTATGGTCACAATCAAAAAATAAAAAAACTAATAAAGGTGATAAGAGCGTAAATAATTACTTAAGTGCTCTTTCCGGTGGAAGTGATGCATCAGCACTAAGAGGCTATGCGAAAAAACATGAATTGCTAAAAGGAAGGAGAGAAGACCTTCTTAATGGCGAATGTGATAAAGCGGTATATTTATGTCAGCAATTTTTTTATGTACTTTTTATGGATGCATCTGATATTTCCGCTGAAGATTTTTGTGATCTCCCGACCTTGCTCTGTAAGCTAAAGAAGGGGATAAATAATAAAAAGGCGATAGATTATTATAAAAGGCAGGAAAGAGTATACAAAAAAGTTCTGTTAGGTGCATCAGAAATTGCAAATTATATCAGACGAATGGAACCTGTAATAAAATCTGATTTCAATGGATCATCGGGAAAAGAAGAGGAAACGGATTACGATAAGGTGATGAAAGGATTTAAAATGGCTTTTGGCTCTGTTGAAGGTCCAATTGATGTATGTGTATTTTCGAGAACTAAATCAGAGAAGGTAATTGCAAAAGATGAACTGTTTAAAATCATAGAAGAAGATATAGCTTCTCAGCTAAAGAATGATGATGTTGATGACAGAGATTATTATGAGAAACTTTTAAAAATAATAAAGGAAGTAAAACGGGACTTTGAGATGGCACAAGCTTTCTTATCTATGAAAACATGGAAAGAACGCTTGGAAAACTATGAAGATGAAGACAATATGCGCGCAATGATAAGATTTTTCTTATTGGATTTACCATACTTTTATAGATGTAAATATTTTCATACGCAGATGTTATTACCTATTTTTGAGTGCCCGGAAACTGAAATTCTTGGAGGCCTGGGCAATATTTTGGAAAAATGGCTAGATGAAAAATTATGTGCTGCAATTGTTGAAAAATAGATGAGGCCTTCCATATGAGAAACAAACTAAAGGATGAATTTCGCCCTATAAAAATATTAGAGCTGGATGCATGGTATGTTTTGTTTTGCAAAATTGCCTGTGAAAATGGCGTGGCGTCTATAGAGCCGGGCATTATTAATGGAGCCTTCAAATACGCAAAAAAAGGAGACGAAGAATATAGGGTTTATAAAGGATCCATCCCTGTATCACTTGATAGCAGGAAAATGTTTGAGCTTTGCGAGGAGATTGGGGATAATGACCGGATGGTTCCGTTCCAGGTACAGGGCGGAGCGCTGAATTGTTCAAATGCTATCATCAACATGTCATTTTTATCTAATTACAACTATTCCACGGTACTAAAGGCAAAACGCTTTGTGCTACAGGATAATAGAATTGGTACTGACAAACCGGAGCATTTCTTTTCAAAGGGCGGCTGGGAGTATTATTGTGCATTCCATGCGCATAGCGTTGAAAATGACAGATTATATGAATCGTTAAAAAAATTGAAGATGGAGGTTGCCCTACTAAAGAAGGAACTCGTAAATCTTAAAAAGCTTAAGGATGACAAGAAAGTAAAGAAAGCAGAGAAAAAGCTTGAGGCAACCGAAGCGGAGGAGAAGGAACAGGAAAAGAGCATTGATCTGAATCTGAAGAATCTTGGAAAAGTTCTCGGAAAGTTATTTAGAGAATATTTGAAAGATAATAGCATAGTATCCCTTCGAGAGTACTTGTATCACGAGGGAATAGATGTGTTTGATGGCGAGCGTGTACGCCATTATAAGATGTATAAGAGATCCGCAAGTAAGGCTAAAGCCGGACGGTGTCTTTTTATATGGGATAAGATATATGACGATATGATGGAGTGGACATGGATGGGGCTGCGCTTTGACAAGGGTGCCAATTATGATCTTACTTCATTAAAGGCATACGAGTCGTTGGTGGCATCGGGCATCCAGGATGTCGTTCACATAGACCCTGAAAGCATCTTGATATTGGATTCGGTGGAATCACCTGATATATCAGGGAATCGTCTTATTTACACGGCTGTAGAGAATGATGAAAATGGTACAACAGAAACAAAAAATAAGCTTGTAAGCGAAGAAGAATACAAAAGTATTAAAGGCAGGGAGTTTGTAACCGGTAATAAAATCTGGGACGGACAGGCTCTACTGGATGAAAGCATTTTTGAAGACGCCGGATTTAAAGGGAAAAACAGACATGGAATGATGCTTCTTCGTAACCATTTTTTCAAGGCTTGTGCTTTTAATACAAGAATCAGTGAGTACTATCAAAAGAACAATATCACGCATGTGGTAGATATGTTCGGAAGGAAAATACCTGCGGGTAAGATAAAGATGATTGTCACCATTGATTCAATAAAGTTCGTTGATAAGTTTTTTGATACAAAATTTGAAAATCATACATTTTCCGGAAGCAGTGATCTTGAAAAACAGATGGCCGCCTATGATTATTGGAAAAGCCATATTTCAAGTGAATTTGGAATCGTAAAGACAGAACATGCTTCATACATGGGCAAGGGGAAATACCATAGAGCAAGCTACCAGATCATCAATACACTGCCGCTTGGTAAAGAAGATATAAGGGAACTGCTGGCGGATGAAATCAGGTATATAAAGCTTCTTAAAGAGGATGAGGCTGTGTTCTTACATCATATTTTATCAACGCGTAACAGCCTTAGAAGTACTTACTATATTTATAATTTCTACAAGTATTTTAAGGATTTTGAATTTACGGATGATTTCAAGAAATATAGAAATGAACAGATTCAAAAGTACAGAACGCCGCTGATGAAGAAAGGCAAAGTGGCAATACAGGGAGATTTTTACGTGCTCTGCAGTATGCCGATGGAAATGCTTGAATATTCTGTGCATCATGACCGGGATAAGATTAAGCCATATATCGGAGGAAAGGGGCATGTGCATATAAAAGGACTGGAGGATAATGCGGATGTTACTTTGTTCCGGTATCCTCATATCAGTTCCGGCGCGGTATGTGCACTGAAAAATTCCAATAACAAAAAGACAGAGAGCATAGACAAATGGTTTAATTTTGATAATGCCGATGGTTGCAATATAGTTGTTCTGTCGCCGTGGAACAGTAACATCATGGTAAGGCTGGGCGGAGCCGATTTTGACTCTGACACGGCTCTTTTCATAAAAAATGATGTGATAAGAAAAGCAGCTATAAAACTGCTGAAAATAAAAGCGCTTAACCCTGCAAGAGGTGAGCTTCCGGTGGTAGAGATAGATGAGGAGCTAAAAGGCGAGACACAGCAACATGAGATATCAGCAAAAAATCTTGCGAGGTTAGATGAAAACCTTGCACATTCACAAAAGAGAATAGGAGAACTTTCCAATTCAGCACAGCTTTTTAACAGTTATCTGTGGAGTGGATTTTTTAACAAGAAAAGTGATGACTATATAAAACAGGTGTATGATTGCGTGCTGCTTTTGGCGGCTCTCACTGAACTCGAAATTGACAGTTCCAAGCATAATACAAGCTGTGACATAGATGCGCTTAAGGACGAAGTTATACATGCTCAGTATAATGGGGAAGAAATTCTTAAGACGACTGTGGTGAAGGAAAAAGCTGGCGGCGAAGAGAAGGTAAAAATCACTAGAGCAAAGCCTGCATTTATGCAAGAGCAAAGAGCGAAAAAGGAATCATATTGGGATTGTCCTATGGATTACATAGGGATTGTTTTGGCAGAAGAATTCAGCAGAAAGGGAGAGACCAAAACATACAGGTTAAGCTTTGATGAATTTATCAGGCCGCTAATTCCTGAGATTATTGATATGCAGGAGGAAGTACAGGAAGATGAGAAGAGCGCTTCCAAGAAAAACGAATATGTAAAAAATGAAATCTGTAAGCGTTTTCTGGCACTTCAGGAGCAGCAAATTCTCAATAATAAAAGCACAGATAATAACGAGGAAGAAAGTGTTGATGTAGAGGATGATTTTAAGGCACTGGTAGAACAGATTAAGAAAAAGAAACTTGATGAGGATACGGTAATAAGACTGTTCAGGGCAGATAAGGAGGTCTATAACAGCTATTCATCCGGACATAAGAAAGGCGAATATAAATATCCGGAGCTGATATATGATGACACTTTCAGGCAGAATTATTTGGGACTCATAGTTTCAAGCGGATCCAATGCTATCTCTGTATTGAAACCAAATACTTGCAGAAAAGAACTTACTCACTCGAAAAAAGAAGCTAATGTCGGAGGAGAGATTGAACTATGGGGAGAGAAGTATTACTACCACTGTGATATCAACTATGAGGATTACGAAAAGATAATAGTAAAAAGAGAGAAAAAATAGAAAAATCGAAAAAATTGAAATGTGAAAAAGGCGTAAACTCAGATAAATACTGGGGTTGCGTCTTTTTTGTAATTAATTCCATATGATATCTGTTTTAGATAGAGGGCAGATACCCTACAGCTACCATCAACCTTGCAAAAAGAGCGCAAACAAAGCGTTCGGAAAGGACAATATACTATGAACAAAGAAAAAAATCAACTCAGGTACGGAAACCGTGTTCTTGCAAAAGGACACATCATCAGTGACGACACCAGGATTACAGGACTTAACTCCAACGACCTAATAATAGGTGGATCGGGTGCCGGAAAAACCGGTTCAGTGGTTGTTCCTACCATACAGGAATCGGTAACAAGCATCGTTGTATCCGATACGAAAGGTAACCTCATGAGGCTGTTCAGGGATGAACTTCTGGAAAAGGGCTACGAAATTTTCACTATCGATTTTGTAAACCCACGGAATTCATGTGGATACAACCCTCTTGATTATATCAGAAGGCATCCGGATGGAGAATATAATTCACAGGATATTATGTTCCTTGCACAGAGCCTTGTTCCTAAAATGGATAACCATGATCCTTTCTGGGAGATGAGTGCTACGTCCATGATTGCTTTTTTCATAGCCTACTGTCTTATGTCTGAGCCATCTTACAGAAGGAATATGACTATAGTATCGGAGCTTTACCATGACTTCATAAGAGGGGATAAAGAGGAACTCTTCGAAGTGGCGAGCTTTGTAGAAAGACATCGGAATTCATTTCTGGCTAAGAAGTTCGCTGAGGTGATGTCCAATAAGACTGCGGACAAGATGTACAGCAGTATATGCGGATTCGTCAATAAGGCTTTGGAGCCCTATACGATGCGGGAGAGCACCTACATTTTCAGTAAGGCAAACCGGATTGATCTGAGCATTCTTGGGAAAAAGAAGACAGCTCTTTTCCTTAATGTCAGTGACACAGATCCGACATATGATGTGGTAGTTAACACACTGTATGGGCAGATTCTTCACCATCTGTGTGCACAGGCGGACGAGAATCCGGACAGCAGACTTGAGATGCCGGTCAGAATCATCATGGATGATTTTGCGGCATCAGCGAGAATAGAGAGCTTCGATCGAATTACTTCCGTAATCAGATCCAGGGACATTTTTGTTACTATCATTCTTCAGAGTCTCACGCAGCTTCACAGCATGTACAGCGAGTATGAGGCTGAAACTATTCTCAACAACTGTGACCATATTCTGTACATGTCAGGGCAGGACCAGAAAACCATAGACTATGTTTCCTCAAGAGCGATGGTAAGACCGGAATCGGTTCGCATCATGCCAAGGGACAAAGCGTTTCTTATGGTTAATGGGCAAAAGGGGCTTTTGGTGGACAAAATCGAGCCCTACAGCACAGTGAAAAGCAATTCCAAAGCAAGTAATGAAAATCAGGTTTCGGCGTGATAACACGCCAGAAAGGAGCCATGCCTATGGCAAAAATACTCTTTGAATCCACACGCGGATTCGACCAGATAGCAATTGAGGATATTTTCCTTAAGAACAGAAAAATCTTCTTAACAGAAGAGGTTAACGCAGCTACCATGGATGATATCATCAAACAGGTTATGTACCTGGAGGAAGATGATCCATCCGGGGAGATAACCTTTTTCATCAACAGCCCGGGAGGGTCGGTCAGTTCAGGACTTGCTCTCTATGACATGTTAATGCATGTGCGATGTCCGATAAGGACGGTGTGCATAGGACTTGCGGCTTCCATGGGAGCAATCCTTTTCCTTGCAGGAGACAAGAGGGAGATAATGGCGCATGGACAGATCATGGTCCATGACCCGTCCTTCGGAAGAATGGATGTGGGCGGATTAAAACCGCATGAGATCCAACAGCAGGTGGACTCACTGAATGAAACAAAAGAAGCAATAGCAAAAATAATTGCAGAAAGAACAGGAAAAAGTATCAAAGCAGTCTACAAGGTAACTGCGAATGATACTTTTTTTAATGCCGAAAAAGCTCTGGAATATGGGCTGGCTACAAGCATTATCAGAGACTAAAAGGCTTTGACTAAGAACTTTGACACATAAATCATATTTTGTTTGGGCGCATAAGGCGCCCGGAAAGGTCGTGAATATGACAGAAAAGAACAAGAAGAACAAGGACACAAATCAGAACAAAAGCCAGGATTTGAAGGAACTTACTTCAAATTTGGATGAGCTCATTGAAGAAGAGATGGATCAATTCATTGAACAATTGAATGATGAACTTGACGAAGATGATGAAGAGATGATCCCGGCAGAAGAATTTTATGGATTCAATCCTGAA
Source organism: Butyrivibrio sp. WCD2001 (assembly GCF_000424485.1). Classification (NCBI taxonomy): domain Bacteria; kingdom Bacillati; phylum Bacillota; class Clostridia; order Lachnospirales; family Lachnospiraceae; genus Butyrivibrio; species Butyrivibrio sp. WCD2001. The sequence continues at coordinate 337,654 of NZ_KE384200.1, forward strand.
AATTTGCTGACCGATATGGCGAAGAATAGAACTGTAAAGACACTTTTTCGAGAGGGTGTAATTGCTCAGCTCATGGCAGTTCTTATTAGCATGGACAAACCCAATGCTCTTCTTGTGGGACCTGCAGGCAGCGGTAAAACCAGTATTGCGGAGGACCTTGCGCATAGAATTGCTTCCAAAGAAAAGGAAGTGCCCAAGGCTCTTTATGGCTATCGGATATGCTCGATCAGCTTTTCCGATATAATATCGGGAAGCAGCCTTATGGGGGACCTCGAGAGAAAGGTAAAGGCGATGGTTGACTATCTTGAAAATCAGGAAAATAAGGTGATCCTTTTCATTGATGAGGTTCATATGCTCTTTTCCGGAGAGAGCTATAAACGCGTGTCTCAGATGCTAAAGCCCGCGCTTAGCAGAGGGCGTTTTAAGGTGATTGCTGCCACCACTACGCAGGAGGTCAAAATGCTGGATACGGATCCCGCATTTAACAGGCGCTTTACCAGAATTCTCGTGGATGAGCTCACCGCAAAGCAGACGGAATACATTATTGAACAGGCGATCTTAGGCATGGAGAAACACTACGGGGTGAAGATACGCGGCGGGGCCGATGTTACAGGCATGATTGTTAAAACTGCGGATGAATTCTGTTCTGCAGGGTCACACCGTCCGGATAATGCCATCACACTTCTTGACAGAACCATAGCAGAAATGGTGGTTGAAACCGGGAAGAAGACCATCAAGCTAACAAGGGAGCAGGTCGAGAGCTCCGCATACAGAATCACCTCAGGAAACAGTAAGATGCGAAAGCTGGATGAAAAGCGTTTATTGCAGAGCTTTTCAAAGGTAAAGGGGCAGCAGGAAATAATCGACAGCCTGATGAGAGTAATTAAGCTCCATGATATGCATATAAGACCTAGGAAAAATCCGCTGACTCTCCTGTTTGCAGGCCCTTCGGGAGTTGGGAAAAGTGAGCTGGCAAAGATACTTGCAAAAGAATATGTGGGAGAAAAGCCTATTGTCCTTAACATGGCCGAGTATAATTCTTCTGCTTCAATAAACCGCATAATAGGTGCGCCGTCTGGCTATGTCGGAGCTGACAGCAATGCCGAGCTTCCTTTCGATAAGCTCGACACCAACCCGTATCAGCTTATTCTCCTTGATGAGTTTGAGAAGTGCGACCGCTCTGTACAGAGACTCTTCATGTCCGCTTTTGATGAGGGAGTTATGAAGACGAACGTCGGAAAAGAGATAGATTTCTCTAAGGCAATCATAATTGCTACCACCAATGCCGGATGTACCAGGTCTGTGGGAAGTATCGGTTTTTGCGGCGCAAGGAGTGATTCTCACCTGACGGTTTCGGAGCTCTCAGAGTATTTCGACATCGAACTGCTTAACAGATTTTCACACAAATATACATTCTCCGAGATCAGCAGAGACACCTATGCGGATATAGTCCGCGATATATACAGGGCTGAAGTAAAGAATCTCGATAGGGATCACTTTATTATGAAAAGCGGCTCCGGAATGCCTGCAGAACTTCCTGCGGAGATTCTCAGAAAACTTGTGGATAGAACCTATCAGTCAAGACTTGGTGCAAGACCTGCGAAGACTGCTGTGACTGAGTATGTTGATGGTATTTTGCTGGAGCTTTCGAGTGATGATTCCAAAAGAGGCAGCCGGAGAAGACAGAATTCTCCGGCATATGAAGTCATGCCGGATAGTGGTACAGTAGAAGGGTGATCAGGAGGCAACTGCGTATGAAAATATATGCTATTAGCGATATCCACGGATACATTGAGGAATTCAATACAGCGTTGTCATACATAGACCTGGATGATGAGAAATACATAAAGTGGATGCGCTCGTTGGAGCTGTTCTACATGACAGATAAGCAGATTTATGTCCATGCAGGTGTTGATGAGGAGGCAGATGATCTATGGAAATATGGAACCTCAGAGGAGATGTTTTGCGAAAAATATCCACCCACAACAGGTGAATTCTACATGGATATCATCGCGGGACACATAGGAACAGCAATGGTTTCCGGGGATCCTGACTTTCATGGTATTTTCCATGATGGTAAGTCACATTATTATATCGACGGAACGGTATCAATAAGTGGCAGGATTCCCGTGCTTATGTACGACACTGAAAGCGGAAAATATTCCCGGCTTAATAGTTGAATGGAGGAGACAATATGACATACGAAAAAGATGCTTATTACATGACTATAACATCAGCTTGCTCAAAGGATGTTGAAGACATCCTTGAAGCAAATGACATCCCATACGAATGGGAGTTGGAACTCAGTGATATGCCACGTGAAGTACCTAACTACGTATGGCATCGTGGAGAGATGGACATCAATCACTTTGTGATGTACAAATCCAAAACAAACTTCATACCTCTCATCGAAGAATTTATGAAAGAAAAATACTGTGCATTCAGATGCGGATACTGTTATCCTGGTTTTGAATACAAGAAGGCAATTAGTGCTAAAAAAGTGGGAGAAGAACTATGAAGAATGCAGATAATCCCTCCGAACGCATGCCTGTACCCGCCGGAATACTTGATCCCTACATTGCTGCTTTTACAAGGGCTGTAAATGAATGTGGTGCATATACAGTGATGAGGCTTTGGATGGCGGAGCCATACAGTACTTTATGGTTATGGATGATAACGGAGTATGTATTTGGCGAGAACTGGAAATCCGCTGAAAACCGTGACTTTCTGCCTGACTATTTACGACGGCATGATATGTGGGAACCTAATGGAAGGGATGATGATGGGGGATCCCGGATAATTGATTTTTTCTCAAGTATCCATTGTTTGATAAGTTGTGAGCCATTCTGTATTCTAAGTACAGAAGATGAATCTGCAGACATTTTCCGAGAAACAGCAAGTTTGGACGGTTGATGAAAATAATCGGGAAAGGGAAAAACATGAAAAACAATTTGGGTTCAAATATCAGGAACTTTAGAAAAAACAAAGGTTTTACACAGGAAGAACTGGCGGGGATGCTCGGAGTTACTCCTCAGGCAGTAAGCAGGTGGGAGTCGGAAGCGGGGCTGCCGGACATCTCGATGGTTGTGCCGATTGCACGGGCGCTTAATATCACAACTGATATGCTTCTTGGCTATAACGCAGCTGACAAAGATGATTACCTTGTGGAGACTGTCAGGAACAAAGTTGAGGATATGTATGATATCTCCGATACCGGGGGAAGCGCGCTTAAAAGGACGGAGTATCTTGCGGGTGAAGTTAGCAGAAATCCGATGAATTTTGACATAAATCTATTGTATGTTCAGCAGGTGGCAGGACTTAGCTATTACATTGATATGGAGGGACTGCTGTCTGACAACCCCGAGAGAGCAAATGATATCCTGGAAGACGGAATAAAGAAGGGTGTAAACATAATCAGATATTCCGACTGTAGGAAACTCGTTGAAAAAGCTCATTGTGCGCTGGCCTGGATATATATCCACAGGAAGGATTTTGAAAATGCCAGAGAGCATATCAATGTGTTGCCAAGTCTTGATATGACAAGCATCAGGGAACTGCTATATTCTGAGCTCATGTTCTTTGAGCATGGCTTTGATGAGATGAAGGATAATTTTACGGCGACCAATAAGATGCTGTGCGCTATCCTGCTTAGACAGTTCAAATGCATGTTGGAAAACTATGCGTACTGGGGCAAAACTGATGAGGCACTAAGGACCCTTGAGTGGTGCAAGAAAGTTATCAAAGCGTATTCGACGATTCCTGAATATACGACTGATGATATGAAGCACTTCTGGAAGAAGTATTATTACAATCTCGTGATCGCATACGACAAGGCCGGAGAGAAGGAGAAAGCAAACGAAATCTGCGAGGAATATCTGAAAACGATAAGCACGCAGAATGAGTATTCTAAAGAGGAATACGAATCCATTGCAAAGGAATTCAGAGAGAGGATATACCAGCTGTGATATCATTCCGCTATCGGAATGAGAGAATTAAGGAATATATCCAACTGGTCCGATTCGTGGTCTGACAGACCTGCTCGTATATGTGAGGTGTCATACACGGCGTTGTAGGGCTCGTAACCTTCTATGCAAAAAAGTGTGTCATCAGTTGCTTCCAGATTCTGCATCTCGGCAGTCGTTCGGTTGTAATAGTGATGGCATACATTAAAAACTTTTTCATCATCGGAAAGAAGTGCATTGTAGAACTGCGGATCTTCCGATACATCGTATGCTATATCATTCCAGGTGGAATCTACTTCGTACCACTTGCCGGAGATCTGGACAGCGTTCCATGCGTGAGTGTCAGTGTCGTACTCCGACGATGGTATTGAGTGTGCGGCGCCGGTCACATAACCACAGGGAATTCCTGCCCGGTGCAGAAGGTATTCGAAAGCAAACGAGTAACCTCCACAGACGGCATGGTTTGGACGCCCCTCTGAATCGCACACGAGCGCTCCATATGCTGTGTGACCAAGATCCCAGGTCTCATCTGTATCATTCAAAATTGGATCATCGTAGGTAACAACATCAATGAGCTTGTCATGAATGGCAAGCTCTATTTCTTCATCTGTTCCTGTTAAATCTATATCTTCTAAAAAGTCTGAAGCAGCTTCTTCGAACGCTGCTATCTGTTCATTCTCTGAAGGGTCTACCACTTCTATTTTAATGAAATAAATTATGTGGTTTCGCATTTCTAACGTTCTGTAATCTACAGCACTGGTATCCGTAAAAAGAAAGAAATATTCCGGGTGATCATAACACATTGCATAGTAGATATCCCAAAGGAGACGATCTTCTCCAAACTTCTCCAGCGTATCTTTTGAGAAAACAATTGCACTTTCATATTCTTCCGCAGACCTGTTCTCGACAAGATCCATGAAAAGGTTGTAAACATTTTTATCTGCGTCGCTAAGATTTTGATATAGTACGAAAATATCATCATATTCATTGGGGACTAAGGGGACATCATAATTTAGTACCTTTCCATTTGTGGATCTCAGAGAAAAGATAACATTCGGCGGAAGAGAGAAAATCCCGGAAGTGTCGCTCTGCATCATCCTATAACCCAAACAAAGACCTATTATCAGAAAAAGAGCGAGAATAATTAATGGAAGATGTGAGTGCTTCTGACTCTTCTTATCTTCGTGGTTGGGGTTGATGCTGTTGTTAGTGAAATTATAACTGTCATTTTTCATAAGATAATTTTATTCCTGATTACGCCAAGTTGACAACGTATATTAAAGCAGTGTGAAGTGAGTAAAAAAATTCCTCTTCTATGCAACAGAAATGCTGCCATAACTGTCTAAATATTAGAAGGAATTATTGGAGGATATACATGAAAAAAATAGTGTTATTTACGGGAGTATCGGTGACATTTCTTGGTATGGTTGCCTGCAGTTCTCAAAAAACAGATAATACAAAAGATATCTATTTAAGATTTCTGGGTGGGGATATGAGCGTTTTGGAAGAATCACAAAGAGAAAACTGGTTCATCCCGGAGCATCTTGATTTCGAGGACGATACAAGAAAATGCCCGGAATATACAATCGATGACGAGGAAGTCGACAAAGATGCTTTTGAAAAAGAACTGAAATCTAAGATTCTTGATCATGCTTTGGAACGCTCATCATGGAAGGTAATAGAAATTGAATGATCTTTACAATGCTCAATGGCATATTTTATATCTGAAACGATAACAAATATGCGCACAAGGTATGTCCCCAAAAGCTTTTAGGTGCGAAGACAATAAAGCGGAAAGAAAAGAAGCTATTTGTTGCACATGGCAAAGTATAGATACAACAAATCATGAGGATTCTTCAGATTTATTGTATGTGAAAAAACGCCTAACAACAAACTAAGAAGAATCATCCGGAATTGTTGTGTCTACAGAAAATAGAAACAACAAATATATAAGAATTAGTTGATTTATTGTTCCAGAGAAAAATGGATACAACAAACGGAGAGGAAACAGGCGAAATTGTTGTTCTTGCAGAAAATAGATACAACAAATATAGAAGAATTAAGTGAATTTATTGTACTCGCAAAATATGGGTACAACAAATCAAGAAGAATCAAACTCATTTATTGTACCAATAGAAAATTAGCCATCGAGCGGAGCGGAGACCGAACTTAGAATACGTAAATTATTTAAAAGCGGGTGATGGGGCGGCTGAGCGCCAGTGGCGCTCATCTTAGCCGCCGACCGAGCCGGCAGGCGAGATAAGAACAATAGTAAATCGGGGAGAGCGGGTGATGGGGCGCTGCTCGTCCGGGGGACGAGCGCTTAGCGCCGACCGGAGCGGAGCGGAGACCGAACCATGGGTTCGAGGGCTCCGCTCCCTTAACAAAAATAACCTAGGTCATACGACCTAGGTTATTTTGTTAAGCGGGTGATGGGAATCGAACCCACGTATCTAGCTTGGAAGGCTAGTGTTCTACCATTGAACTACACCCGCATGTACAATATTGAATTTAAATCGGGGTGACAGGATTCGAACCTGCGACCTCCTGGTCCCAAACCAGGCGCTCTACCAAGCTAAGCCACACCCCGTTTGGAAGCGTTTTGTTCATTACCTGACCCGCAACGCAAGTACGATTATATATCCATATCAAAGTAATTGTCAACACGATTTTTAAATTTTTTTCAAAAAAATTTTCCACAGAAATTAAAAAGCTATAAAACATCCTGAATAAAGGGAAAACAATAGGGTAAAATCCGCCTGATGATGATATCATAATAATACATAAAAGGTGGATATAACAACAATGGACAATGAAAAAGAATCGGTATTTTTAAGTGACAATATGATGACCACGGCTTGCCTCATCGCTGTATGTGCAAGCCTTATGACCATATTCCTCGTTCGCACCGTAGATGATAAGTTCATCATGTTCGAGGATATCCTCAAGCTCGTAACAATTTGCTGTACTTACGTAGCATACAAGAGATTCAGCTGGGATGTTACCAAGGGTCTCATGGGCGGCGTGCTGTTTTGCCTTATGTACCAGGAAGCCCATCTTGTACTTGAGCAGCTCTGGGGTAAGGAAGACTTCGACACCTACCTGATCATCGGCGTTCAGGGAAGCATATACCTTGCGGCAGCAGGCATGTCCTTCATAATGACGATCATCATCACCATCAATCATTTCATTATTAACTATGCGAAAAAAGGCAATCCCGAGAATGTAATCCTTAACAGGATGGCGATTGTCTATAAAATAGTTGTCACTATAGTTATGATCATCGCAAACAGCAAGCTTACCTTTGCCAAGACAATCCTTTGGGAAAACGGACTTAGGTACATCACAGATATCGCAATAATTCTTCTTATAATCAGCATTGAATCCAAGATGGATTCCTTCAAGGTGCTCAGAGAAGAACTCCTCAAACAGAAAAAAGAGAGGAGGAAGAGCAAATGACCTTGAGAAAACGACTTACCGGAATCTGGCTGATGGCGATGGCACTGCTTTCATTTGGAGCTTATACAACCTTCTTTGTGGCGCAGATGTCGGCGCCTTACATAGTTTACTGGACGCTTCCGATTTTCCAGAGTATAGCGCTTGTGATTTATCTGTGGGGACCTGATAAGATCAGATTAAAACCGTTAAGGCTCATGTACAGACTTTGTTATGCAACTTCCTTCCTGGTTATTCCGGCGTTTGTATTTATATTCATGGGACTGATATCCCAGTATCATGTGAATATAAAAGAGAGCATAGATGCGCGAAATATTCCTGTGAAAGATATCCTTCCGGGGGATGAGACGCTTATTTTCAAAACCGATAAGGTTTACGTGTTTTTTCCTGAATATACCACGGTGGATCTCGAATGCGGGAAACGCCCGTCAAAATCCGATGAATCGATCACCTGGTGCTGTGGTGCCGCTTTTCAGCATGCTGTGCAGATAAAGTTCGCCCAGGATAACATTGAGGGGGATCACGCATCCCACGGCGAATTCTACGACAGCCCCTATGACAGGGATGCGGACGGAGCCTTCACTTTTGCAAACGGCAAATTTGGATTTGAATTTGAAAATAAAACCGAGGCAGTTCAGGAAGCAGCCAAGGCGGGTGGCAGCGGTTTTATGCAGCTTGCCATGATAAAAGACAAAAGAAATGTCATGAATTTCGACAGACCGAGAGCCAGATGCTACAGGGCTCTTGCGGAACTTAACGGGAACCTTTGCGTGATAGATTCCGTAAAAATGATGCATTTTAATGAATTTATGTCAGAGCTTAGAAGGCTTGGCGTAACTAACGCAGTGTACATGGACATGGGCGCAGGCTGGAACTACTCCTGGTACAGAAGCGCGAATGGAAAAGTGCGAACACTCTTTGGGCTTCCTGTGCCGTGGTCTCACAACTGGATTGTTTTCAGGAAATAAGTAAGGATAGAGAACGTAAGCTCTTTAAGAACTGTAAGGCGGATGAATATTATGAATCACACCATTGATTATGTAAATATAGGAATATCGTCGTTCCTACTGGCGATAGTTGGCATCAAGCTTTTCGGAGACATCCACATGAGGAAGAATGCCAACAAGGAAAGAGGCCAGTTTACCAAGATGCTCATTTCGGATATGCTTATGCTTATCTCTGTTCTTACTGTGAAAATTGTGGTATGCCAGGACTTTGATAACGACGAGCTGGTGCTTATTACCAAAATTGCATATTCTGTATATTTTATCGCTTTTTATTCACTCCTTGGATTTTACGGAATATATGTTTCATATTATATTTCCAGGCGATGCGGCAGAAAGCTTGAGATGAAGAAGTTTGTAATACCGCTGGCCACAATATTTTCCATATTTTGGGTGGTTTGCCTCTTTTACGGTTTTGTAGTATCCTTCGATGGAATCAATTTTGAAAAGGGACCGCTTTACTTTGCGGGCCAGGTCGGCGGCTATCTGATCATTCTTCTTGTCCTTGTCTACATGATTGTTTATAGAAAATACCTCAAGAAGGATAATGTCATTGCGCTTTTGTCCATCGTATTTTTTCCGCTTATCGGAGTAATACTCAGGGCATTCGTGCCGGGAATCGAGATCATGCCCTACATGATCTGCCTGTCTCTTATTCTTATGGACAATACCTTCCAATATGAGCAGGAGAGGCTTCTTCTTGAGCAGGAGGACAAAATATCAAGAGACAGAATCAAGATCCTTCTGACGCAGATCAAGCCGCATTTTTTATATAACGTGCTGAACTCGATCTATGTTCTGTGTGAAAAGGACCCTGAAAAGGCACAGGAGGCCATCGGAAGATTTTCGGATTACCTTCGCGGAAACTTAAGTAACCTTGAAAAGGAGGACTGCATCACCTTCCTTAGGGAGATGGAGCATGTCACTAATTACCTCAGCCTTGAGAAGATGCGTTTTCGTGAAAAGCTTACCATCAAATACGATATAAGAGACGAAAGCTTCGATATTCCGGCCCTTTCGGTGCAGCTGCTTGCGGAAAATGCCGTAAAGCACGGAATCCATAAAAAAGAAGAAGGCGGGACGGTTAGGATTGAAAGCTATTCCGATTCGGAATACTATTATGTGATAGTGGAGGATGACGGAGTCGGATTTAACCCCGATGAGTACAAAGAGGGCGACGGGCTTCACATAGGCCTTGATAATCTTAGGGAGAGGCTCCTTAGAATGTGCGGCGGACACCTTGTTGTTGAGAGCACTCCGGGAGTCGGAACGAAGTCGACCATCACGATCCCCCGTGGATCTAATTAAAAAGGAGTAATGAAAAAATAATGCGAATAATTGCAATTGACGATGAGGACCTTGCGCTTGAAGGCTGTATGAATGCCATAAAAAAAGCGATTCCGGGTGCCCAGGTTGAGGGCTTTACCAGTGGAAAAGCCGCTCTCGAAAAGGTTGTGGATATAAAACCACAGATAGCTTTTCTTGATGTGGAGATGAGAACGGACAACGGCGTGGAAGTTGCGAAAAGACTGCAGGTAATAAATCCAAGAATCAATATAATTTTTGTCACGGGCTATTCTGAATATATGAAGGAAGCCTTTGCGCTCTATGCCAGCGGCTATATTATGAAGCCGGTTACGCCTGCCAAGATTAAGAGCGAGTTTGAACATTTGAGGTTCCCGATAGAGACTGAAAAAAATGCAAAGCTGCGAATTCACACCTTCGGGGAGTTCGAGGCCTTTACAAAGGACGGGCTGCCGCTTGAATTTGCTTACAGTAAGACCAAGGAACTCCTTGCGGTTCTGATTGATGCCAACGGAGCGATGAGAACCTTTGATCAGATCATGGATAGAATCTGGCAGGATGAGGATGATCCCAGCGGTCACAGATCCTATATGAGAAACCTCTTTGCCGATATGAGCAGAATATTTAACGAAAACGATTGCGTAAATGCTCTTATAAGAAGGCGCGGTGAGGCCGGAATTAATAAAGAATATTTTGACTGCGATTATTTCAATTATCTCGCGGGACAGCGTGAAGACTCGGGTTTCGCGGGTGAGTACATGAATCAGTACAGTTGGGCGGAGCCGACACTTGGAAAATTATGTCAGCTTTCCGATGATTTTTGGTAAAAACGTTTCAGCAAAGTCTGAGAAGCCGCATAAACAGTGAACTTAAACGTTGTGACACTTTTGTGACGCATAATATGAGACAATAAAGTCCCAAATGATTTCCTCTATTATATAGTTCCCTCTATAATAATTAAGGATGGGAAGAGCGCTTGCATTGCAAGCGCTTTTTTCATGCCTTTTTTGATGTTTTTTAATATTTGGGGTTGATAAAATACATCAAGTGTATTATTATGTATAAAACAAAGTGATTAATGAATAAATATGCAATAATTCATGAATAAAACTTGTATAAAGAAGGAGGCTATTATGAAGAAGAAACTTATCTCAGCTATTTTAATCGGAGCTATGACTTTTAGCATGACAGCATGCGGCGGCGCATCTAAGGATGCAGAAGCTCCCGCACAGACAGAGCAGAGCGCAGAGACAGCAGAGAGTACAGAAGCTACCGAGGAGGCAGCAGGCGAAGAGGCTTCTGCAAGCGCAGAGATTTCCACAGTTACACCCGGAAAGCTCACAGTAGCAACATCACCCGATTTTGCACCTTATGAATTTTATGCAGTAGGCGATGACGGAACACCTACTCTTGCAGGTTTTGATATTGCACTTGCTCAGTACATCGCAGATTATCTCGGACTTGAGCTCGAGGTAGTACCGGTTGACTTTGACGGTGTTCTTATGGAGCTTCAGACTAAGGCAGTTGACCTTGGAGTTGCAGGACTTTCACCCGATCCGAAGCGTGAATCCATCATGGACTTTTCAGATATCTATTATGAGGGAGGTCAGTCCTTCGTATGTCTTCAGTCCAATAAGGATAAGTTCACAAGCCTTGAGGATACCAATAACCCTGATATCGAAGTAGGCGCTCAGACAGGTGCCATCCAGGTTGACCTTGCACAGGCTAACAGCCCTGATGCAGAGCTTATCCAGCTGACAAAGGTTACAGATATTATTGCAGAGCTTCTTGCAGGTAAGCTTGACGGTGCATACATCGAGACAGCAGTTGCAGAGAGTTATGCCAAGAATTATCCCGAGCTTTGCGTAGTACTTGATGTACCTTATGACGGAGCAGAGGGTTCAGCTATCGGTGTCAGCAAGGGCAATGATGCTCTTAAGGCCGGCGTTAACGAGGCAATTGCCAAGGCTAAGGCAGAAGGAAAAATGGATGAGTTTGTAGCAACAGCTAACGAGCAGGCTTCAGGCGAGATTATCGAGGGACTTCTTGATCAGTAATAATTGATCGGATTGAAAAACAAGAATGCGAACCCGGAGATGTCATGTTTCCGGGTTCGTTTAATTTTGCGGAAATGTTCTGCATTTTCACCCGGGTTTTATGATATATTAGAAATGACACATTAACATAATTTCGGAGATAAAAATACGTTATGGACAGTTTTATACAAATTGAGAATTTTTCAAAAATCTCACCTTATGCTTCACTATTCTGGCAGGGCATGGCGGTTACGATCATGCTTTCGCTTTTCACCGTGGCCATTGGTTTCGTGCTGGCACTTATTCTTTCGGCAATGAGAATGACAAAGTTCTATCCTCTTGCATTTCTTGGGCTCGATAAGGATGGACATCAGAAGGAGAAAGGAATCGGTGTAACAATCGGAAAGTTTAATCCGATAAGCTTCCTTGCGACTGCTTATGTTGAGATTTTGAGATCGACTCCCGTTATCGTTCAGGTGGCGATCATCTACTATGGCGTATTTGGAGCGCTCATAGAACTTCCCAATTTTACATTTCTTGGATTTATTAAATTCGAGCGATTTTTCCCCGGAGTTGTGGCTCTTGGTATGAACTCTGGTGCATACCTGTGCGAGATCATGAGATCCGGTATTCAGTCGATCGACGGCGGTCAGACTGAGGCTGCCAGATCTCTTGGTATGAGTCAGTTCCAGAATATGAAATATATCATTCTTCCGCAGGCGATAAAGAATATTCTTCCTGCGATTGCGAATGAGTTCGTTGTTATCATCAAGGAGTCAGCGATAACCTATACCATCGGTGTTCAGGATATTATGTCTGCGGTTAACGCTGTGCGCGGTGCAACCTTCATTATTATCGAGCCTTTGCTTGTGGCAACAGCAATTTATTTCTGCCTGTGCTTCCCTACAAGTAAGGTAATCGCATATTTCGAAAGGAGGATGAGCCGTGGAGACAAGAGATAAGCTTATACAGATTACAAATCTTGAAAAACATTATAATTTCGGAAAAATCAAGGCTCTCGACGGTGTGACCGTTGACATTGATAAGGGCGATGTCATGGTTGTTATCGGGCCTTCGGGAAGCGGAAAATCGACTTTTCTTCGCTCACTGAATCTCCTTGAGGAGCCCACGGGCGGCGCAATTATTTTTGATAATGTCGATATCACCAAGAAGAAATACAAAGATGAAAACGGTAAGTGGGTGAAGGTGAATATGGATCTTCACAGGCAGAAGATGGGAATGGTTTTCCAGCATTTCAATCTTTTCCCACACAAGACAATAATGGAGAACATGATTCTCGCACCTGTTAAGGTTAAGCATATGCCGGAGGATGTGGCAAAGAAAAAGGCGTACGATCTTTTGGGCCGCGTAGGTCTTTTTGACAGGGCAGACGCTTATCCGATTCAGCTCTCAGGCGGTCAGAAGCAGCGTATAGCTATTGTTAGGGCGCTTATGATGGAACCCGAAGTAATGTTGTTTGATGAGCCTACTTCCGCCTTAGATCCGGAGATGGTCGGCGAGGTTCTTGATGTTATGAAGCAGCTGGCAGACGAGGGTATGACGATGGTTGTGGTAACTCACGAGATGGGCTTTGCACGCGAAGTGGGTAACCGTGTGCTTTTCATGGCTGACGGTAAGCTCCTTGAGCAGGGAACACCGGATGAGATATTCGAACATCCCAAGCACCCGCGCCTTAAGGAATTCCTGAGCAAAGTATTATGATTGATATAAAGAAAAAAGCAATTAATGAAATTGAAGGTAAGAGTGAGCTGATACGAGAGGTGGCGGGGCGTATTTGGGAGTACGCGGAGCTGTCTATGAAAGAGTATAAGTCCTGCGATTTATACTGCGAGGTGTGTGAGAAGGAAGGTTTTACGGTGGAGAAGGGAATTTGTAATATTCCCACAGCTTTCAAGGCGAGCTTTGGAAGCGGGAAGCCGGTGATCGGAATTCTGGCGGAGTATGATGCACTATCCGGGCTTTCACAGGAGGCTGCGTCACTTGAGGAAAAACCGATAGAGCAGGGCGGATCAGGACACGGATGTGGTCACAACCTTTTGGGAGCGGGAGCTCTGGCGGCAGCAATCGGAATAAAGAAGTATCTTGAGGAACGATTGAAGAATGCTGAAGATAAACAGGCAGCAGAAGTCGGTACTGTAATCCTCTACGGCTGTCCCGGTGAGGAGGGCTGCGCTTCCAAGGCGTTCATGGCAAGGGACGGAGAATGGAAAAAACTGGATGCTGCGCTGACCTGGCATCCCGCTGACAGTAACGAGGTTGTTACGGGATCGTCGAATTCCTGCATACAGGTGGAGTACACTTTTCATGGAATAGCATCCCATGCCTCCGGCGCCCCTGAAAAGGGAAGAAGCGCACTGGATGCGGTAGAGCTGATGAATATCGGCGTTCAGTTTTTACGAGAACATATAAGTGACAAGGCGCGGGTGCACTACGCTATAACCGATGCGGGCGGAGTGAGTCCTAATGTGGTTCAGCCCAATGCGAAGGTGCTGTATATGGTTCGCTCCAATCACGTGGCGGAGGCGGTGGAGCTTCAAAAGCGTGTCGATAAGATCGCGGAGGGTGCTGCACTGATGACTGAGACGACTTTTGTCAGGAAGTTTGTTGATGGCATGTCGGATACTGTGACGAACCGCGCGCTGGAAAAAGTGCTATATAAGAATTTCGAAGAAATTGGAGTGCCAACCTTCAGTGAAGAGGAACTCGAGTTTGCAAGTGAGCTTTCAAAGACTTTTGAGCCTGATGGGAACGGGATGAATGTGGCCCTTTGTCCGCATTTTATGGGCGAGGCGTTTGAGCCAACTTCAACCGATGTCGGGGATGTGAGCTGGAATGTTCCGACAGCACAGATTCGTGTTACAGCCTGGCCTGACGGGTGTCCCGGACACAGCTGGCAGAATGTTTCCTGTGCCGGATCTTCGATAGGATATAAGGCAGCAGTTCATGCGGGCAAGGTTTTGTGTGCTGCGGCTATCGATATTTTTGAGGATAAAAATATTCTTGATGAAGCTGCAAAAGAGTTTGCGGAGCGCACGAAGAGCGGGTATGTCTGCCCGATTCCCGAAGACGCTATTCCGGAAGTATAATTTTTGTTGAAAAACACCAATTGCATTTGTCGCGATTTTAGTTTAAAGTATGTGTGTCGCACAACTGGCGGATATGTGGGTAACCACAGGGGAGTGCGAAAATATTTTGAATGTCGACCGCCTGGGCAACCGTTTGTAATGGTATGCTCAGGCGGTTTTTATTTTATATAAAACGGAGGTTTTTATGGTAAATCTTGCAACAGAACTTAGCTCAAATTCTTATCCGGGGCGCGGCATTGTGATTGGCACAAGTGCCGATGGAAAGTATGCTGTTACTGCTTACTTCATCATGGGCAGAAGCGAGAACAGCAGAAACAGAGTGTTTGTTACAGAGGGAGAGGGCATTCGCACAGAAGCTTTCGATCCCGCAAAGCTTGAGGATCCGAGCCTTATCATCTATGCACCTGTTCGCGTGCGCGGTGAGTACACAATTGTGACAAACGGTGATCAGACAGATACCATCTATGATCTTATGGAGGCAGGACAGTCCTTCGAGGAGTCCCTCAGAACCAGAGAGTTTGAGCCCGATGCGCCTAACTATACACCTCGTATTTCAGGACTTATGCACATCGATGACGGCAAGTACGACATCTCTATGTCTATTCTTAAGAGCGACCATAACGATCCTTCTTCATGCCTCAGATTTACATATACCTATGAGAATCCCAAGGCAGGAAAAGGTTACTTCATCCACACCTACATGGGCGATGGCAATCCGCTTCCGAGCTACGAAGGCGAGCCCACAGAGGTAGAAATCTCCGGTGATATCGACGAGTTTACAAAACTTGTATGGGATAACCTCAACGAAGACAACAAAGTCTCCCTTTTCACCCGCTACATCGACATCGCTACAGGCAAATATGAAACCCGCATTGTAAACAAAAATAAATAACACTATTACGTAAAATATTTCTTGTATAAACGATAATATTAAACTGAACCTATCAAAATTTTTTATTGTATGAGTGAGCGGCCGGCGAAGTAAGCTATATTCTTTCTTAGCCGATTATGCGTATTTTGCAACGAGGCTAAGAAAGAATATAACTTATGACAACGGCCGCGGACTACAGGAGAAGAAAAAATGAAAGAATTAGCACTTAAGTATGGTTGTAATCCGAATCAGAAACCCTCAAGAGTTTTCATGGAGGATGGAAGTGACCTTCCGATAGAAGTTTTAAATGGCAAGCCCGGCTACATCAACCTTCTTGATGCATTTAACGGCTGGCAGCTTGTTTCAGAATTAAAGGCAGCAACAGGAATGCCTGCAGCAACTTCCTTTAAGCACGTATCACCTGCGGGAGCTGCAATAGGACTTCCTCTTACAGATATTGAGAAGAAAATCTACTGGGTTGAGGACCTTGGCGACCTCTCACCTATGGCAAGCGCATATGCAAGAGCAAGAGGCGCTGACAGAATGTCATCCTTCGGCGATTTCATTTCACTTTCAGATACTTGTGATGAGGATACCGCAAGACTTATCAAGAGAGAGGTTTCAGACGGAATCATCGCTCCCGATTACACAGAAAAAGCCCTTGAAATTCTTAAGGCAAAGAAGAACGGCAACTACGCTGTAATCAAGATTGATCCCGCTTACAAGCCCGCAGCTCTTGAGAAGAAGCAGGTATTCGGAATCACCTTTGAGCAGGGACACAATGACATCGTGATTGATGACAAGATGCTTGAAAACATCGTGACAAACAATAAGGACCTCACCGATGCAGCAAAGAAGGATCTTTTGATATCTCTCATAACACTTAAGTATACTCAGTCCAACTCCGTATGCTATGTAAAGGGCGGCCAGGCAATCGGTATCGGAGCAGGTCAGCAGTCAAGAATTCACTGCACAAGACTTGCAGGCTCAAAGGCTGACAATTGGTTCCTCAGACAGTCACCCCAGGTTCTTGAGCTTCCTTTCCTTGATGACATCAGAAGAGCAGACAGAGACAATGCCATCGATCTCTATATCGGTGTTGACTATATGGACGTTCTTGCAGAGGGCAAGTGGCAGAATCTTTTCAAGGTAAAAC
Source organism: Butyrivibrio sp. WCD2001 (assembly GCF_000424485.1). Classification (NCBI taxonomy): domain Bacteria; kingdom Bacillati; phylum Bacillota; class Clostridia; order Lachnospirales; family Lachnospiraceae; genus Butyrivibrio; species Butyrivibrio sp. WCD2001. The sequence goes on from NZ_KE384200.1 coordinate 354,551, forward strand.
CGGAAGTGTTCACAGAGGCTGATAAGCGCGCATGGCTTGATAAAAATACTGACGTTGCACTCGGCTCTGATGCGTTCTTCCCCTTCGGCGATAACATCGAGAGAGCAGCTAAGAGCGGCGTAAAATATGTGGCACAGCCCGGTGGTTCTGTGCGTGATGACAACGTTATTCAGGCAGCCAACGACCACGATATGGTAATGGCGTTTACAGGCATGAGATTCTTCCATCATTAATCATTTCGGGAAGCATTTCCGGAAGCACAATTAAATAGACTAACATTTTTGGAGACCCATATATTGGACATGTATGGGTCTCTTTTTGTGGTAAAATTTAGACTGTATAAACACCCAATTAGTGAAGGAGTTATTGACATGCTGCGTTTTATTTTTGGCGCCTCGGGAGCGGGGAAAAGCTATCACCTGAGGAAAGAAATAATAGATAGAAGTATTGCTGAGCCTGACAGGAATTTTCTTATCGTGGTTCCTGATCAGTTCACCATGCAGACGCAGATGGATATTGTAAAACAGCACCCTGATCATGGCATCATGAACATTGATGTTGTCAGCTTTTCCAGACTCTCCCATCGTATTTTCGAGGAGGTCGGAGAGAGCCATGAGAAGGTGCTTGATGATATGGGAAAAAGCCTTGTACTTCGTCACGTTGCGGAGGAGATAAAAAGTGATCTCCCCATAATAGGCGGAAGTATGCACAAGATGGGCTATATAGATGAAGTGAAGTCCACTGTTTCCGAGTTTATGCAGTATGGCATCGAACCGGAGATGCTGGATGATATTATGGATGTTTGCGGGAACAAAGGCGCTCTCAAGGCCAAGCTTTCGGACTTAAGGCTTCTTTATTCCGAATTTAAAAAATACATCAAGGGAAATTATATCGCCCAGGAGGAGCTTCTTGATGTCCTCTGCAGGGCGCTTCCATCATCGAAGCTTATCGCCGACAGTGAGATTGCCTTTGATGGTTTCACCGGCTTTACACCGATTCAGTACAGGGTTATTGCCGAGATACTGCGATTATCATCAGAGGTTATCTTTTCCTTTACTCTCGGACAGGAGGACAATCCCTATAACTATGACAGGAATGAGGAACAGGAGCTGTTTTTGCTTACGAAGAAGACAGTTCATGACCTTTTGCGCCTTGAATATGAAAATGAAAAAAGCTCGGATCCTTCTACTGTGCCTGATTTTGAGAGATGGGCAGCCTATAGGAACGAAAACTCACGCGATGTCTTTTTGAAAAACACTGAGAAGGGAAGGCATGCATCAAATCCGGAGCTCACATTTTTGGAGAAGCATCTTTTCAGATACGGAAATGCTAAGTATGGAGTTTCGGAGAATGGAGATTCGCAGGAAGGTGAAACTGCAAAGTGCACAAGTATTGGTATTCTCGAGGCGGACACGGTAAGCCGCGAGGTTCAGATGGTTTTATCGAGGATCAGGAAGCTCATTAGGGAAAACGGAGAGCTGCACTATCGCGATTTTGCCATAGTGTGCGGAAGCCTTGAAAGGTATGGCGAGGTGATCAGCAATGAAGCCGGAAAGTATGAGGTTCCGATTTATCTGGATCAGACCGGTAATATCAAACTGAATCCCCTTATTGAAGCTATAAGAAGTGCGCTTCTTACAGTAACTTCCAGGTATAGCTATGAGTCTGTGTTCCATTTTCTGCGCAGCGGATTGTCACCTCTTACGGCAAATGAGACGGACAGGCTTGAGAACTATGTTCGTGCTCTGGGTATCCGCGGAATAAAGGGATGGGAGACTGACTTTGAACGTATACCCGGACAAATAATGAGAAAACTCAAAATGTCCAATAAAAAGGACAGTGAAAATAATATAATCGAGGAGCAGAAAAAAGCATACCTGAGTGATTTGAATTCCCTGAGACAAAAAACAGTGGAGGCACTGGCTCCCTTGTTTGGCGCTGAGGGGAAGAAGGTGCTTGATTATTCCCACGCTCTCTATGAGTTCCTGACAGGCCTTGGTGCCCAGGGGAAAATGGCGGAGTTTGAGAATAGCTTTCGCGGGCAGGGCGATGAGATAAGGGCTAAAGAATATTCCGTTATTTATCGCAAGGTAATAGCACTCCTTGATCAGGTGACTGCGCTTATGGGCGATGAGAAGATCACCTGGAAGGAATATGCGGAGATTCTCGATGTGGGCTTTTCGGACATCGAGATCGGTACCATTCCGCAGAGCGTAGACAGAATTGTTGTCGGAGATATCGAGAGGACGAGACTTAAGGAAGTTAAGACCTTGTTCTTTCTTGGAGTTAATGATGACCTGATTCCGAAGGCGGCGGGAACGGGAGGCATTATCTCGGATATCGAGAGGCAGTTCCTTGCTGATTCTCTGACAGGTATTGAGCTTGCGCCTACTCCCAGGCAGCAGATGTATATACAGCGGCTATATCTGTACATGAACCTGACGAAGCCTTCTGAGAGACTCTATTTGTCATTTGCACATCTTGATCCGGATGGTAAGAGTATCAGACCGGCGTACCTTATAGGCAAGATAACGGCGCTTTTCCCCAGAGTGGTTACCGAGCGCTTTGATGACAGAGCAGAGGGTGACATTATTCAGACGGCCGGAAATGGCCTTGATTACATCGCAGAGCATATTCAGGACTACTCGCGAGGATATATGAATGAGGAAGAGGAGAATGCCTTCTGCGGGCTGTTTAACGCTCTTTCGGGTCATAGGGAGAGACTCCTTAAAATGGTGGAGGCTGCGGGCGTCAGATACGATCATAAGCCCCTTTCCGATACTGTGGCATCGATGCTGTATGGGAATTTCCTTGTCAACTCTGTCAGCAGACTTGAGAAGTATGCTCAGTGCGCCTATGCACATTTCCTTCAGTATGGTCTGAGGCTTGATGAGCGTGAGGAGTTCACCTTTGATCAGGCAGATCTCGGTACCGTTTTCCATGGCGCCCTGGAGAAGTTTTCGAAAAAGCTGGAGGAGGAAAATCTTTCCTGGGACAGTTTTTCCAAGGAGGACGGAGAGCGGATAATGGAGGAAGCTCTCACCGAATTTACCGATGGATATAACGGCAATATCCTTGAGAGCACGAAGAGAAATGAATATCTGATGCAGAGGATAAAACGCATCCTTTTCAGAAGTGTTGATACGCTCCAGTATCAGCTTAAGAAGGGTTCTTTTGTTCCAAGGAGCATGGAGACTTCCTTCGATGAAGCGGGTGAGATCGATGCAATCAATATCGCCCTGACAGAGGATGAGCGCGGCAGGATTTTGCAGCGCATGAAACTAACGGGAAGCATCGACAGAATAGATACCTATGAGGATGCTGACCATGTCTATATCAAGGTAATAGATTTTAAATCGGGTAATAAGAAGTTTGATCTGTGTGCATTATATTATGGATTGCAGCTTCAGCTTGTCATGTATATGAATGTGGCAAGAGGAATGGCAGAGGCTAAGAATCGTGGGAAGGAAGCGGTTCCGGCAGCTATTTTGTATTATCATCTGACAGATCCCGTTCTCGACGGGGAGAAGGTGAATCCGGATGCCACAGGCGAAGAGGTCAACGCAATGATTAGGGAGGAGCTTCGTACAAGGGGACTTGTGCAGGCTGACAGGGAGATTATTGATCTTCTGGATCATGAGGCCGGGCAGAAGTCTGATGTAATTCCTGTGAAGTTCAATAAGGACGGGAGTTTCGCAAAGAACGGCTCGGATGTCATGAGTGCCGATGACTTTGAGCAGGTTTCCAGGTATGTAAGTCACCTTATAAAGAAGAGTGGCAGAAATATTTTAAAGGGGGATATAGAGGTTAACCCCTATTCTCAGGGAGACAATACTGCGTGCAAGTACTGCAGGTTCAAATCTGTCTGCGGATTTGAGCAGGGCATTCCGGGATATTCCTGTAGGGAACTCCCAAAGATGAAAGACGATGAAGTGATGCAGCGTATTGCATCGGAGGTTTGATATGGGATTTACACCTGAACAACAAGCTGTAATAGATGCGAGAAATTCGAATGTACTGGTTTCCGCAGCGGCGGGCTCCGGTAAGACTACTGTGCTTGTAGAACGCATTATACAGCGTATAACGGGCGATAACCCGATAGATATAGATAAACTACTGGTGGTAACTTTCACCAAGGCTGCTGCGGCTTCTATGAAGGAAAAAATACTGGCGGCAATACAGAAAAAGCTCGCCGAGGATCCGGATAATGCTCACCTTCAGAGACAGGAGACGCTGGTTCACGGAGCGCAGATTACCACTATTGACTCATTTTGCCAGTACATAATCAGGAATAACTTCAATGATATCGATCTCGATCCCTCCTACAGGGTTGGAGACGAGGGAGAGATGAAACTCCTGAAGGCGGATGTTCTTGAGGAACTTCTGGAGGAGAAATATGAAGAGGCGGATCCCGACTTCCTTGAATGTATGGAATATTTTGCAACAGGAAGTAGGGACGACAAGGTTGAAGAGTTTATTTTAAAACTCTATGACTACGCAATGAGTATGCCCTTTCCGGAGGAGTGGCTTACTGAGAGGGCAGATGACTACAGCCTTAGCGAGGAAGATTTCGACAGTGCACCTTTTGTGAAAAAGGCATTGGCCGATTTTGCAGCCTCTATGGAGGAGTGCATAGAGTATTACAGGATAGCCCTTAAACTTGCTATGGATCCTGACGGGCCGTACTTTTTTGGAGATCTTTTGGAGAATGAGCTTGACCAGGCATCTGCAATCAGACAGAGCGGAGATAAATCTTTCGATGAAGTCAGAGCCATGGTTTTGAATATGAATTTTGCAAGGCTTTCTACCAAGAAGGATGATTCTGTTAATGCTGATAAGAGAGAACTTGCAAAGAACTATAGGGATAAGGCAAAAAAACTTATAGGGAAGCTTCAAGAGAAATATTTTGCCGAGGATAAAAAGACTATTTGCGCTCATATGGCTTTTGCTGCAAAGCCCGTGAAAACGCTGGCTCTTCTTGCACTTGACTTCAAAAAGAAATTCGATGAGAAGAAGAGAGAGAAGGGGATAATAGATTTTGGAGATATGGAGCATCTTGCTCTTGAAATAATCCTTAAAGGCGGAGCAGCCCAGTACAGGGATTATTTTGAAGAGGTTATGATAGATGAGTACCAGGACTCGAATAATGTTCAGGAGTTGCTTTTATCTGCAGTCTCAGGTGAATCAGAAAAAATATATAACAGATTCATGGTGGGCGATGTAAAGCAGAGTATCTATAAGTTTAGACTTGCAAGACCTGAGATTTTCATGGAGAAAATGGCGAAGTATTCATGGGAAGAGGGACAGCCGGAGAGGAAGATCTCTCTTCACAATAACTTCCGAAGTAGGAGTGAGGTCTTAGACAGCGTAAACTATATCTTCGAGCAGATAATGGATGAGGATTTAGGACGCGTAAGATACAACGAAGATGCCAGACTTGTGGTGGGCGGAACATTTCCGCAGCCGGAAGGGGAGAATCCCTTTGCCACAGAGCTTTTACTCGGAGATGTAACAGACCTTTCCTCTGATGAAGGGAGAGAGCTTGAGGCCTCCATGATAGCGACGCGAATAGAGGAGCTGCTTGAGAGCGGAGTTGTAACTGAGGGCGAAGACAGTTTCAGAAAGGTCAGATACGGAGATATAGTAATACTTCTAAGGACTACCAAGGGCTGGGATGACATATTCAGGAAAACTCTGGAAAGCAGGGGAATCCCTGCCTATGTTGAATCGAGAACGGGATATTTCTCAGCGACAGAAGTGGTGACGGTTCTGAATTTCCTTAGAATTCTGGATAATCCGAGACAGGATATTCCTCTTGCAAGTGTGATGCGCTCTGATATAGGCGGCTTTACCGATGAGGATCTTGCGCTTATTAAGGCAGCCGACAGGGATACAGAGAAGACCGGCTTCGAGGGTGACAGCTTTTACGATATTCTGCTTAGATGCAAAAATCTCGAACAGCTTCAGCCCTTGGAGAATAAGATAAGCGCGTTTATAAATCTCATAGAAGACTACAGGCAGAGGGCCGAATATCTCCCCGTAAGTGAGCTTATAGGCACGATTTTAAGCGACACTCATTTTGCAGAATACTGCGCATCACTTCCGGGAGGCACGAAGCGCCTTGCAAATCTGAATATGCTTAAGGAGAAGGCTGTAGACTACGAGAAGACCAGCTTTAGCGGAGTTTTCCATTTTGTAAGGTATATAGAGCAGCTTGAGAAATACGAAGTGGATTACGGCGAAGCCAATATTCTTGATGAAAATGCCGATGTTGTACGCATAATGAGTATCCACAAGAGTAAGGGACTTGAGTTCCCCGTTGTTTTCCTCTCGGGAATGGCAAAATCCTTTAACTTCATGGATACTAAAGACTCCGTTGTGCTTGACATGGACTATGGAATTGGAGCACCTGCCATTGATCTCGAGAGGCGTATTCAATATAAGACGCTGAGAAAGAATATCATGGGCGAGAATATGAAGATGGATATTCTCGGTGAGGAGATGCGTATTCTTTATGTTGCCATGACAAGAGCCAAGGATAAGCTTATTATGACCGGTCAGATAGAGATAGGCGATGAAGAAAAGGCATCTGAAGGAAGCCTTAGAGGAAGGCTAGGAAGGAATATGCTTCTGAGAAACAGAGAGGCACTTTCCGGAGAGATGCCCTACATTCTTCCGTATTATCTAAGGAGTTCTGCCGGAAGCTATCTTGATCTGGTTTTGATGGCACTTGCCCGTCATCCTGACTATGCGAAGCTTTGCGAGAGTGTTGGAGTGTCCTGTGATCCGTTAAACAGAAGCGATGAGGTCCCCTTTGGTTTCAGGGTTATGACTAAGGATGAACTGACAGCAGAAGAGATAAACAGAGATGTTACAGCCAAGGTGCGCCTGGATAATCTTCTTATGCCTGCCGGTCCGGAGAAACTGCGCTATGCAGATCTTTTCGGTGAGAGATTTGGCGACAGCTACGCATTTGACTCTTTCGAAGGCCTTTATGTAAAGACTACGGTTACAGAGCTTAAAAAAGCTATGCTGGAGCAAAAGGATGAGCCTACTCACTTTATATTTGACGAAGAAGAGATAGTTCCTTCCTTCATCGCCGAAAAGGAGAAACAGGCTAAAGGTGCTGCAAGGGGTACAATCTACCACAGAGTTATGGAGCTTTTGTATGATGAGGGAGATATGACTCCTGATGATAGAGCAGGTGACCTTGTAAACTGGATGAAGAAGATGGAAGCTCTCGGCAGAATGCCCGAAGGAGCTTCTGACAGCGTGGATGAGAAGGATATACTTGCCTTTTATAAGAGCGACATCGGAGAGCGTATGAAGAAGGCTCACGATTTGGGAAGGCTTCACAGAGAGTCACCCTTTATGATGGGAATAAGTGCGAATAAGGTTAATTCCAAATTCCCCGACTCCGAGCAGGTTCTTATTCAGGGGATTATTGACGTCTGGTTTGAAGAGGACGATGGACTCGTTCTCCTGGATTATAAGACTGATAGAGTAAAGGACGGAAGCGAACTCTCAGAGAGATACAAAATTCAGTTGGAATACTATGAGGATGCGCTTGAGAGGATCACACATAAAAAGGTGAAGGAGAGAATAATCTACTCCTTCACCCTGGGCGAAACTATAAATTTGTAATTATGTAGTTCTCATCATGATGCAAGATGAAGCTGTTCTCTTACGTCTTCTTCATTTGCAAGATACTTGATTCTTGTGAATGCATTTCTGACTGCAGGAACACAGAGAATAGCAAATGTGAGCACTGCTTCAGCTCCGAGGTAGGAACCGTTATATACTAGTGAGTATCTGAAAGCGCTCATACCCTCAGGTGCATACTGGCCAAAGAAGATCACTCCTGAGAGTACTGCAAAGAACAGACGACCTAAAACACCTGCGATATAACCTAAGCTCATGCCATGCTTGAAACGTGAGAATAATCCGGAAACTCCAAGCGCACCAAACGCAAGGATATAATCACATATGAGCTGAGGAATACTGATGATATAGGGTCCGATGATGAGCTGAAGTAGTCCGTATGCGAGTGCAGAAGTAAGACCTGCTCTTACACCGTACAGATATCCTACGAATGTAATGAAGAACATCGAGAACAGTGTAACGGCTCCACCCATGGGCATCTCCCATATCTTGATCATTGATGTGATCATTGCCAGGGTAACGCACATAGCCGCAAATACCAGCTGCTTTACAGAAAAATGATTTTTATGATCTTTTCCTGTGAAAAAGCATGTAGCTATAAGCGCAAAAATAAATAACATAACCAGAAGGCCGTAGCCTGCTGAGGTGGGCTGGTAAGTATCGTCTACAAGCTTAAAAAATAGGGACATATAAAAACCTCCTCCGTTTATTATTCTGCACGGGGGAGGCTTCATTTTCATCATATTTACCGCATCGCGATATATATGCTTCCTTACGCCGGTATTACCCGGTTCAAGTAATAAGGGTCGATGTTGGGCTCAACACCATCTCAGCAAAGCTCCCCTAGCAAAATATTTATAATTTATATGTAGTTTTCGATTTAATTTAATGCTATTTCATAATCTTTGTCAACAGAATTATTGGGTGTTTTCAATGAAAATCAAATAGCGATATTATAACAGCGGTATACCGTTTTCTCTTGCATAGTCGGTGTAATCCTCAGCCCAAAGTGAGCACTGTACTTCACCGATGTGTGCCTTTCTTAAGAAGAAGAGGCAAAGTCTTGACTGACCGATACCACCACCGATGGTATAGGGAAGCTTTTTCTCCAAAATAGCCTTCTGGAAAGGAAGCTCTGCACGCTCTGTGCAGCCGGCCTTCTCGAGCTGCTCCTTAAGAGAATCCTCATCTACACGGATACCCATTGATGAGAGCTCAAGTGCAATATCAAGCACGGGATAGTAAACAAGAATATCGCCGTTCAATGCCCAGTCATCGTAGTCCGGAGCTCTTCCGTCATGCTTCTCGCCGGATGCAAGAAGATCACCGATCTGCATGATGAAAACAGCACCCTTTTCCTTTGTGATGAGATATTCACGCTCCTTGGCATCTTTTCCCGGATACATATCTTCAAGCTCCTGTGAGGTGATGAAGAAAATATCATGAGGAAGGATCTCTTCTATATAGTCATACTGAATTGACATATACTTCTCAGTCTTGCGAAGAACCTTATATATTGTACGAACAGTGTCCTTAAGGAAGTCAAAATTGCGGTCTGCCTTGCTGATGATTTTCTCCCAGTCCCACTGATCTACGAATACCGAATGGATATTGTCGGGAATCTCATCTCTTCTGATTGCGTTCATGTCGGTATAGAGACCTTCGCCGACTTTGAAGCCGTATTTTTTAAGTGCGTAGCGCTTCCACTTAGCAAGTGAGTGAACTATCTCAGCTTCACGCTCATTCTCCTCGCGGATATCAAAGGCTACGGGACGCTCAACGCCGTTCAAATTATCATTAAGTCCTGACTCGGGCGCAACAAACAGGGGCGCGGTAACACGGAGAAGATTCAAATTCTCAGAAAGAGTATTCTGAAAAAAGTCCTTAACTGTTTTGATACCGACCTGCGTGTCGTGGAGGTTTAATGCAGACTTGTAATCCTGGGGAATAATAAGATTTTCCATAACAATGCTCCTCTCGATAAAATATATTTAAAATTAAAGCGCTTTTTTTCGCTTCATGCAAGCAAAATATTTGCATTTTATGCGGTTTTTTAATAATTCACACCAAAAGAGCCATGAAATGGTAGTAAATTTTGAATTAACAACCTCAAAAAGAAGCATAATATCAGCAACTTAATCGTTTTAAGAAAGTCTTAAGAAATTCCTAAGAAAATCTACAATATTTTTTCGTTTTTTTGATTTATAATTTCTCATTGTAAGGAGATTAAAGACTATGGAAATTAAGAAAATAATCAAATTAACACCGAATCAGGTAAAGGATTTTGTTAGCGCTGCAACTAAGTGCGATTTCGATGTAGACGTTTCGTACAACCATTTTACAGTAGATGCTAAGTCTATACTTGGTGTCTTTGGCCTTAACTTTGACTGCCCGCTTACAGTTCGCTATCGTGGGTTCAACAAGGAATTCGAAAACTATCTTAGTGAGCACGCTGTAGCTTGCTAATTATATATCATTGCGCATAAAGTTTTATCTGAAACGATGGGCTCCCCATGATATACTGTCATGGGGAGTTTTCATATTATGAAGGAAATTAAAATCTCAGTTCGAGCCCTGGTCGAGTTTCTATTCCGATCAGGCAATCTGGACAACAGAATACATCATGCACCTGACACTGCGATGCAGGAGGGCGGAAGAATACACCGCATGATCCAAAAGCGCATGGGGTCGGATTATCAGGCGGAAGTCCCGCTTAGTTACACGCACACGGATACTAACTACATATTGACCATAGATGGCAGAGCCGACGGAGTAATGGAGAGGAAGGATAAGCCTCTTCTCGTCGATGAAATTAAAGGCACCTACAGGGATTTGAAGAAAATAAAGGAGCCTGACTACGTTCATCTGGCTCAGGCCAGATGCTATGCTGCAATCCTGACAATGCAAAATGAGCTTGAAAAGGTAAGCGTCAGGATCACCTATTGCAATATAGAATCAGAGGAAATAAAGCTTTTTGAGGAAGATCATACTGCTGCGGAGATTATAGAGTGGTTTGAAAATACGCTTTCTTTGTATCACAGATGGGCAGAGTACCTTGCAACCTGGGATGAGGTGAGAAAGAAATCCATACAGGGGGCGCAGTTTCCTTTTCCTTACAGAGAGGGACAAAAGGATCTTGCAGCAAGCGTGTATAGAACCATCTACCATGGCAGAAAGCTTTTTCTCGAGGCACCTACAGGCACAGGCAAGACCATTAGTACTGTTTTCCCTGCTGTTAAGGCTATCGGTGAGGATAAAGCGGACAGGATTTTCTATCTGACAGCGAAGACCATAACCAGAACAGTGGCTGAGGAGACCTTCGAGATACTAAGAAGGGAGCAGGGACTTAAATTCAAGACAGTGACACTCACTGCGAAGGATAAGATATGCTTTATTGAAAAGAGCGACTGCAATCCCGCGGCCTGCCCCTACGCAGAAGGTCATTTTGACAGGATTAACGACTGCATTTACGAGGTTTTGACCAAGGCGGACAGCTTCGACAGGCAGACTATAGAGCATTATGCAAAAAAGCACAGTGTATGTCCTTTTGAGCTCTCACTTGATCTCAGTCTTTTTGCGGATGCTATTATTTGTGATTACAACTATGTATTTGATCCTTTTATATATTTGAAGAGATTTTTTGCGGCCGGTAATAAGGGAGAGAATATATTCCTGATAGATGAGGCCCACAATCTGCTGGACAGAGGAAGGGATATGTACAGCAAGGAGATTAACCTTGAAGTATTAAGGGCCTTTGAGAGCCTGATAAAAGCTGTGCATCCGAGGATTGCTAATATCGTGGCTTCTATATGCACGGAGATGGAGAAATATCGTGATGAGTGCGAGACAGCCATTGTGCTTGATGATATCTCACCTTTGATAAAGAAGATCAACCTGATCATCAATGTTATATCCTCATGGCTGGAGGACCACGCAGAGGGGATGTACAGGGATGAAATTCTTGAGTTTTACTTTGACATATCCGGATTTGCGACAATATATGAACTAATTAATGAAAAATATGTGATTTTTGCGGAAAATGATGAAGAAAACGGCTTCAGAATTAAACTTTTGTGTGCCGATCCTTCAGATAACCTCTCTCTATGCATGGAGAGGGCTAAATCTACAATATTGTTTTCTGCAACCCTTCTTCCGATTCAGTACTATAAGAAGCTTCTTGGAGGAACATCTGAAGATTATGAAATCTATGCGCACTCTGTCTTTGATCCTTCGAGGTGCGGAAGGCTGATTGCCTCCGATGTCACCAGCAAATACACTAGAAGAAGCGAGAATGAATACAGGAAAATAGCGGCGTATATTGATGCCATTGTAAGCGCCAAAAGCGGTAATTACATGATATTCTTTCCATCCAGGGTATTCATGGATGAAGTAGGATATATTTTTGAGCAGGAATATTATGATGAGAATACCCAGGAAATCCTTGTTCAGCAGGAGATTATGAGTGAGGAGGAGCGAGAGGAATTTCTATCCCGTTTTTCGCCGGCTAACGATATTGACCTTGAAAGTATTATCAACATGGAGATTGAGGTGGAGCCTTCCAAAAGCATTCTCGGCTTTTGTATGATGGGTGGAATCTTCGGAGAGGGAATAGATCTGAAGGATGACAGCCTCATAGGCGTTATCATAGTAGGCACAGGAATCCCCCTGGTTTGTAACGAAAGAGAGATAATAAAGGAGTTCTTTGAGCTTAGTGATGAGGATGGTTTTGACTATGCCTACAGATATCCCGGGATGAATAAAGTACTTCAGGCAGCAGGAAGAGTAATACGCACGGAAACTGATGCCGGGATAGTAGCTCTTCTTGATGAGAGATTTTTGCAACGGTCATATTATGAGATGTTTCCAAGGGAGTGGAAGGGGATAATCAGAACATCGACCAGTAGAGTCAAAAATGATGTGAAGGCGCTCTGGAAGCGGATAGAAGCCAAATAAAAAATGGAAACTATCATATAAATCGAGGTGTTTTTCAAGCGCATAAAGGGTATGGTTAACATAATGATGGAAAGTAAATATATTATGTTAACCAAACAATAGTCTGAATAGTTTGAATTATTTGAAAAATAATGCCCTTATTAATACAATATGACCCTCGTATACCAGAAAAATGACACTCGTGTATATGTGGATAACTCTGTGGAAATTGGGGATATTCCGAAAATGCTATTTTCAAAAGTGGCATAAAATGGGAATTCGGAGTGGTTTACGATATTGGGCTAAAGATAATCGAAATATCAACATGATACTAACATAGTCAATAAAACTATGTAAACCTATTTAAGTACATGACATAAGTGTCACACACAAAATCTACTCACATTTTTATTTCTAAATTATGCTTCATAATGAGGACTTTATTTGACAAAAAGCTGGTGTTTGCAATATCATAGAACAATATATGCTGATATAGATAAAGAGGATATTTTTATGAGAAAAAAATTGGCAAAAACCTATGATCCCAAGGGAATTGAGGATCGACTTTACAAGAAATGGGAAGATAACAAGTATTTCCATGCAGAGGTGGATGAGACAAAGAAACCTTTCACTATTGTAATTCCGCCTCCGAATATCACCGGTAAGCTCCACATGGGACATGCCCTTGATAACACAATGCAGGATATACTTATCCGTTATAAGAGAATGCAGGGCTTCAATGCGCTTTGGCAGCCCGGCACAGACCATGCTTCCATTGCTACTGAGGTTAAGATCATTGACACTCTTAAGGCAGAGGGCATCGATAAGAGAGACCTCGGACGTGAGAAGTTCCTTGAGAGAGCATGGGAGTGGAAAAAAGAGTACGGCGGAACCATTATTCAGCAGCTTAAAAAGCTCGGTTCTTCCTGCGACTGGGACAGAGAGCGTTTTACAATGGACGAGGGCTGTAACGAAGCTGTTACAGAGGTCTTTTGCAAAATGCATGAGAAAGGCTACATATATAAAGGAAGCCGTATCGTAAACTGGTGCCCTGTATGTAAGACTTCTATTTCAGATGCAGAGGTTGAGTACGAGGAGCAGGCAGGTCATTTATGGCATATCAAGTATCCTGTAATTGATGAGGACGGAACAGTAAGCAAGACCGAGTTCATCGAGTTCGCTACAACACGTCCCGAGACAATGCTTGGAGATACTGCTGTAGCAGTAAACCCTGATGATGACAGATACAAGAGCTTCAAGGGTAAGAAGGTTCTTCTTCCTATTGTAAACAGAGAACTTCCTATTGTAGAGGACTCTTATGTAGATATGGAATTCGGTACCGGCGTAGTTAAGATCACACCCGGTCACGACCCTAACGACTTCGAGGTAGGTAAGCGCCACAATCTCGAGGAGATAAACATACTTAACGATGACGCCACAATCAATGCCAACGGTGGCAAGTTCGAGGGTATGGACAGATATGCTGCAAGAGATGCCATCGTAAAGGAACTCGATGAGATGGGGCTTCTTGTAGAAATCGAGGACTACTCTCACAACGTAGGTACACATGACAGATGTCACACCACTGTTGAGCCTATGATCAAGGCTCAGTGGTTCGTAAAGATGAACGAGCTTATAAAGCCCGCAGTTAAGGCTGTTAAGGAAGGCGAGATCAAGCTTATCCCGCCGAGAATGGATAAGACCTATTTCAACTGGACCGACAATATCCGTGACTGGTGTATTTCCAGACAGCTTTGGTGGGGACACAGAATCCCTGCATATTACTGCGACAAGTGCGGAGAGGTAGTTGTATCAAAAGAGGCACCCACAGTTTGCCCTAAGTGCGGACATGATCATTTGACTCAGGATCCCGATACACTTGATACATGGTTCTCATCAGCACTTTGGCCATTTGAGACACTTGGATGGCCTCATGATACTAAGGAACTCAAGTACTTCTTCCCTACAGACGTACTTGTAACAGGTTATGACATCATTTTCTTCTGGGTTATCAGAATGATATTCTCCAGTTATGAAAACATGGGGACATATCCTTTCCACACAGTTCTTTTCCATGGCCTTGTAAGGGATTCTCAGGGTAGAAAGATGAGTAAATCCCTCGGCAACGGAATTGATCCGCTTGATATTATCGATAACTACGGTGCAGATGCGCTCAGACTTACACTCATCACAGGTAACGCACCCGGTAATGATATGCGTTTCTACAACGAGCGTGTTGAGAACAGCCGTAATTTCGCCAACAAGGTATGGAATGCATCACGTTTCATCATGATGAACATGGGCGAGGATGAAAAGAGTGCAATCAACAAGCCCGCACCTGAGGGTCTTGAGCCTGTAGATCACTGGATCCTTTCCAGACTTAACAATACAATCCGTGAAGTTACCGAAAACATGGATAAGTACGAGCTTGGAATCGCTGTTCAGAAGGTTTACGATTTTATCTGGGATGAATTCTGCGACTGGTACATTGAGATGGTTAAGCCCCGTCTCTACAATTCGGATGATAAGAAATCTCACGAGGCAGTTCTCTGGACTCTTCAGACAGTACTTATTGACGGACTTAAGCTCCTTCATCCGTTTATGCCTTTCGTAACAGAGGAAATCTTCTGCACACTTCAGGACGAAGAGGAGTCAATCATGATCTCCAAGTGGCCTGAGTACAAGGAGGAGTGGAACTATGCCGCTGACGAGAAGTCTATTGAGACTATCAAGGAAGCAGTAAGAGGAATCCGTAACATCCGTACACAGATGAACGTTGCTCCTTCAAGAAAAGCCATGGTTTACGTAGTATCCGAAAAGGAAGAGGTTCTTGATATCTTCCGTACAGGTAAGCTTTTC
This sequence comes from Butyrivibrio sp. WCD2001, assembly GCF_000424485.1. NCBI lineage: Bacteria > Bacillati > Bacillota > Clostridia > Lachnospirales > Lachnospiraceae > Butyrivibrio > Butyrivibrio sp. WCD2001. The sequence goes on from NZ_KE384200.1 coordinate 370,004, forward strand.
TTCGAGACACTTGCAAGCGCTTCCGAGTCAGTTTGCCAGAACGATAAGGCAGGCATTGCCGAGGATGCTGTATCGGTGGTTCTTGCTGAAGCTACAATATATATGCCGTTCTCAGATCTTGTAGATATCTCGGCCGAGATTGAGAGACTTGAGAAGGAAAAGAAGCGCCTCGAAGGCGAGCTTAAGAGATCACAGAATATGCTCTCAAACGAGAAGTTCCTTTCTAAGGCTCCCGCTGAGAAGATCGAGGAAGAAAAAGAGAAGCAGAAGAAGTACGAGCAGACATTCGCACAGGTTGAAGAGAGACTGGCTCAGCTGAAAAAGTGATGATAATACTATGATGGAAGAGTTGAAAAACAGCATCAATGAGCTGCTTACGCGTCTTGATGCAGGGGAAAGGCTCGGATTCTACGAATGCGACCGCTTTGTAGATCAGATACCGGCTTTCACGGAGAAACACTCTGTGGAGGAGACAAGGAAATTCCTGGAATTTATAGGAAGTCCTGACCGGAAAATGCACATAATCCATGTTGCCGGTACCAACGGCAAAGGATCTGTGTGCAATTATCTGTCGGAGATTTTGAGACAGGCGGGTTTCTCTGTAGGAATGTTTACATCACCGCATCTGGTAAAGGTAACGGAGCGGTTTTGTATAAACGGCAAACCCATAGAGGATTCGATTTTCTGCGAGATATTCGGAGACCTTCTTAGAAAAATAAAAGAATATAATTACGATGACGATTTTCCGTCATATTTCGAGTTTCTGTTTTTTATGGCGATGCTTCTATATGAAAAGTATCCGGTGGATTATCTTGTCCTTGAAACCGGACTTGGAGGAAGACTTGATGCCACAAACAGTATTCACCAGCCTGTACTTGACGTGATCACAGAGATAGGCATGGATCACATGCAATACCTTGGCAATACCATTTCAAGGATTGCCGGGGAGAAGGCAGGAATAATACGCAGCAATACTCCGCTTGTTTTCTGCAACAGGCGTGATGAGAGTACTGAGGTTATTGAAAAGCGTGCAGAGGAATTATCTGCCAAGGTTTACAAGGTAGAGCCTGATTATGTGAAGGATATTAAAACCGCACCGGATGATGCGGGTAATATTTGCATTGATTTTTCTTATGAATCTCAGTATGATAAATATTGCGGTCTGCGCTTGCAGACTGTCGCAAAATTCCAAATAGAAAATGCCGCTATTGCGATAATGTGTGCAAGAGCCCTTAGAGATATCGGTGTTAACATAGCAGATGAAGACATCAGCTATGGCTTGAAAAGGGCCAGATGGGGAGGAAGAATGGAACTTATTCTTCCGGGCTTTTATGTTGATGGTGCACATAATGTCGATGGTATGGAGGCTTTCCTTGAATGCGCGGGAGAAGTACCCTGTGAGAAGAAGAGAACGCTGCTGTTTGGAGCTGTTGCCGACAAACAATACCATCTTATGATAAGGCAGATACTGGAGAGCGGAATTTTTGATGAGGTCTGTGTTTCAGTGCTTGAAACCGGCAGATCCGTTTCCGAGTCACAGCTTCGTGCCGCTTTTGAATCTGAGATGCGAAATGCGAATATTGAACGCGATATTCGTTTTTCCTACTATACAAGTGTAAGGGATGCTCTTATGGACATCATAACCGAGCGCGGAGCCGGAGATGTGGTATTTGCAGCCGGATCGCTTTATCTTGTCGGTCAGGTGAGGGAGACACTGGGTATTTTACCCGGACACTGATGTATATTTGTTTTTCTTATGAGATTGTTTCTTTGGGAGCTTTACAATGATCAATTTTGAGAATGAACTTAAGAAGTTTCGTCCTAGCCTCGAGATAGAGGATGCAGAAGAGATTATTTATAATCAGGATCTGGATGACATGGCCGACGTGCTGGTTGGCCTGTTAAAGGATGCGAAGGCTGAGGAGATGAGCCGTCAGACACGTATCCACTGATACTCTGCATACAATAGGGAGTGACTTCATATTATGAAATGCTATCAATGTGGGGCGGAGCTCACTGAGCACGATTTCTGCCCGAACTGTGGTGCAGCTGTAAAAGTTTACAAAAGGATCATGTCGCTTTCCAACCGCTATTATAACGATGGTTTGGAGAGAGCGGAGATTCGTGATCTTTCGGGAGCCATTGAATCACTGCATCAGAGTCTTAAATTTAATAAGAGTAATATTCAGGCCAGAAACCTTTTGGGACTGGTCTATTATGAGTGTGGTGAAGTTGTTGCTGCTCTGAGCGAATGGGTAATAAGTAAAAACCTTAAGCCGGAGGACAACGCAGCGGACGATTACATGGATCTTGTTAGAAATGATCCGTCCAGATTGGAGACTTTCAACCAGACTATTAAAAAGTTCAATATTGCACTTAATCACTGTCATCAGGACAGACTTGACATGGCTATAATCCAGCTTAAAAAGGTTTTGTCGATGAATCCCGGATTTATCAGAGCACACCTTTTACTTGCTCTTTTATATCTGAACAATGGCAATTATGCCAAGGCCAAGACTGAAGCTCAAAAGAGCTTGAAGCTTGATACGGGCAATGTTATGGCAGCCAGATATCTTAAGGAAGCTGAGGCAATGATGGATCCTCAGGAAGCCAAGTCGGGAGAGGAAAAAGCAAAGGTTAAGGGTGATGTTATCCGTTATCAGAGCGGTAACGAAACAATAATCCAACCTGTTCGCACCAATGTATTTACAAGGAGTGGATCAATCTGGGGAATAGTGCTAGGCGTTGTTCTTGGTATGGCGGCGGCATATTATCTGATATTACCTGCCAGAATTCAGTCCATGAACGCGAGCTTCAGAGAGCAGATTTCTGCTATAAGCGAGGAATCCGATTCCAAATCAGCCAAGATGGGTGAATACGAACAGCAGATAGCATCCCTCACTACTGAGCTTGAGGAATTGAAAACGGAAGTTGATTCCTACAAAGAGACGGAGACAACCGGCTCTGCACCTAACGATCTTATGGCTGCGGTTTCAGCATATCTTTCAAATCCGGAGGATATGGATACTATCGAAACTCAGATGCAGGGAGTTGATCTTAACAACATGGAAGGAGCACCTTCCGCGCAGTTTACAGCGCTCTACAATTCCTTTATGGTTCTTGTGGGTAGTGAACTTTCGAAGAGAAGTTACAATACAGGATACGAGGCATACAGAAATGGTGACTTTGAAACAGCCATCAGCCTGTTATCCAAGGCATTCCAGTATGATAACACCAATGTCGATGCACTCTATAATTTGGGAAATGCCTACTATGAAAGCGGCGACACTGACAATGCAAAGGTCGTATACGACCAGGTTGTGAATGATTTCTCGGATACACGTAGCGCAAGCTCCGCCGAGACCAAGTTAGCAGAGATTAATAATGCTTCAGATTAACCCTAATATTATTAATTTTTCGGATTTATCTTTTATATTTAGATTTCTTCCGATTTTTCTACTTGCATATTATGTATTACCGGCAAGGCTGCGTCCACTGATTCTACTGGTGGGCAGTCTTGCATTTTATGCAATTGGAGACCCCATGAGCATGGTGGTCTTTGCAGCTGCAATCGTGGTAAACATATTATTCTCATATAAATGTCATAAGAAAAGTAAGTTATTTCTTTTCCTCATTATCGCGTCTGATGTAATACTTCTTCTTGCTTTCAAGTTCCTTGTAAGCTATGGGAATATACAGACGCTTCCGCTCGGAATCAGCTTCTTTACATTCAAAATGGTCAGCTATCAGGCAGATCTGTATAAGGGAAAAATACGTGAATGTCCCGGGATTATTGCGGTAGCAGCATATTTTGCAATGTTCCCGCAGGTTATGTCCGGCCCTATCATGAGATATTCCGATTTTGAAAAAAATAAGATTTTATCGGGCACAGAAGATGAATTTATGGCTTTTAAATTCAGAAAACGTCTGCATCTTGATAAGATTGAAGAGGGACTTATGTTCTTCACACTTGGCTTTGCCATGAAAGCACTTCTCGCTGATTATCTCGCCATGATGTGGAATGAGATAGGTACAATCGGCTATGAGAGTATTTCAACACCTCTCGCCTGGGTAGGAGTGGTATGTTACTCCATGAATCTTTACTTTGATTTCTGGGGATATTCACTTATGGCTGCCGGAATCGGTGTGATGCTGGGATTTCCGTTTGTGCGTAATTTCGATCATCCCTATTCGTCAAAAGGAGTAGGCGAATTTTACAGAAGATGGCATATGACACTTGGCTCATGGTTCAGGGATTATATCTACTTCCCTATGGGTGGCAGCAAAAAGGGTAAGTTTTTAACGATAAGAAACCTCTTTGTTGTGTGGCTTCTCACCGGACTCTGGCATGGTGTTACAGTTAACTTCCTGGTATGGGCAGGTCTGCTTTTGATAATGATCATATTCGAGAAGTTTGTCTGGACTTTTAATAAAAAGCTTCTCTCAGTGATCGGCAGAGTCCATGTACTAATAATGGTGCCGATAACCTGGGTTATATTTGCCCTTCCTATTAAGGAGGACTTGTTTAATTATCTGGGAAGAATGATTCCTGTTTCTGGAAGCGGAATTGCGGTAAATCCCGGAGACCTCGTAAAACTCCTGTCGATGTACTGGCCGTTTTTCGTGGGAGGTTTCATATTCCTTATTCCGGCTGTTTACGATTATTTTGAAAAACACAGAAAAGACTTACACATAAAGGTAGTAATGCTTCTTCTGTTTTGGATATGTGCGGCTTTCGTATCAACAAAGGCCGGCAATCCGTTTTTGTATTTCTCATTTTGAGAGAAGAGCTACATTGGAGCATTTATGAAAAAATTTGGCAGGCACTTCCTGTCCGTAGGCATTCTTGTTGTGGCACTGTTTTTTACTGCGGATGCCGCACTTGGACAGAAGAGTGTGTATGATGAAACTGAATATAATGCTGCAGATGCACCGCTCCTTAGCTTCCCGCTTCGAAAAATAATGAACGGGGAGATGCCTTATCTTGTATCTCTAATTCAGGCAAAATTCTTTGGAATCCCGATGCCTTTGGATGATACAATAGATAACGGTGATGAGGAGGACTTTGCTTCCGGATTATCGGATGAGAATACGGGGGCAGATGCGAATCCTGAAGAACAGGTGGCGGAAGCATCCGATGAAGCTGTGGCGCCGGAAGTTAGTGACGGTGATGCAGCAGTAAGCGACGGCAATGCAGCAGTAAGCGACGGCAATGCAGCAGTAAGCGACGGCAATGCAGCAGTAAGTGATGGAGATGCAGTGGCTGTTAGCGACAGCGATGTTGCAGTAAGTGATGGCAATGCAGCGCCTGCGGCTGCAGAAGACAACACAGTACCTCCGGAACCTCAGGAAGCTACTGCACCGGAACACATAAACTATGTCGAGACAGCTGTTCCCGATTCCTATTTTGATGATGCACTTTTCATTGGTGATTCAAGAACCGTGGGACTGTCTGAATATTGTCCGGAGCTGGATGAGCGTGCAACCTTCTATGCTAAAGTATCACTGACTATCTACGGCTTTAACAAGAAGCCCTTCGTGACAGCCAGGGTCGTACCGCCTGAAGGATATGAGGGCTCCGAAGAAGACCTTCCTACAGAGAAGGTTACGGTGGAGGAAGCTCTTACAAGGAAGCAATTTGCCAAGATTTATATAATGCTCGGCTTAAACGAACTCGGAAGTGGAACTGCTGAGAGTTTTGCTGCCGATTACGGCGCAGTTGTTTCAAGAATAAGAGAACTTCAGCCTGACGCGATCATTTATATTCAGGGAATAATGCATGTAACTCATAAAAAGAGTGAAAGCGACAGAGTTTTCAAAAACTCGACAATAAATGCAAGAAATGAGGCACTTTCCACGCTGGCTGACGGCGAGCATGTATTTTACATAGACATGAACAGTGCTACGGATGATGAGCACGGTGCGCTTGGACAAGATCTTTCATTTGATAACGTACATTTGAAAGCAAAATCTTACGCATTATGGTATGATTATTTGAAAAAACATGCTTATGTAAATGAGAATGATCTTCCGCAGATTCAGCAGGGACTTCAGCAGGAAAATCCGGAGCAGGCAGCAGAACAGCCTGCAGAACAACCACAGGAGGCACAACCGGAAGCTCCGGCACAGTAAGGAAGACAGATTATGGTAAGAGAAATGGTTTTTAAAATGGAACGCCCCGGGCTATTGAAGGAGGGGGATGAGGTTACCGTTACTGAGGGTGAACTTCCCAGTAATGTGTATTATACGATAGATCCTTCACTGGCCATGTCAGCTAATTATCCCTTCAGAGAGAGGATGAGCGAGCGCAAGGGAGTGGTTCTTAAGGTAGAGGAAAACGACCGCGGTTTCTATGTTACAGCCGCGTTCGATTCTGATAAACAATAAAAAATGCACTTTTTAACGGAGGAGAAAAGTATGGAATACGTATCAACAGACAAGGCACCGGCAGCAATCGGACCTTATTCACAGGCAATCAAGGCAGGGGATTTTCTTTATGCTTCAGGTCAGATCCCGATCAATCCCGCAACAGGCGGAATCGAGGGAAGTGACATCTCTGAGCAGGCTGACCTTGTGTGCAAAAATATTGGGGAAATCTTAAAGGCAGCAGACACCGATTTTAGTCATGTCGTAAAGACAACCTGCTTTCTTGCAGAGATGTCTGACTTTGCTGCTTTCAATGCTGTATATGAGAAATACTTCACCAGCAAACCCGCAAGAAGCTGCGTAGCAGTGAAGAAACTTCCCAAGGATGTCCTTTGCGAAGTAGAGATCATCGCATATTTAAAATAATCGAATGAGCTGGCAGAACTGCCAGCGGATTAAAGGGATGGAATGATAATGACTGTACGCAGTAACATGACAGCGACAGTGATAGTAATGTTGGGGGCACTGCTTTTTGGCAGCGGATGTGGAAACATAGCGAGCCACAAGAACGTTGATCGTGGACTTGCATATATCGAGAGCCATGAGTATGAAGAGGCAGCTCAGTGCTTTGATGCTGCTGAGAAGGCGGGGGAAAACGCCAGAGTCTTGTACAGGGCAAAAGGACTTTTGGACAAGACCCTCGGAGAATATGATTCTGCAGCTGAGAACTTTTTGAAATCACTTGCAGCCACAAGCGGAATCCCCGGTGATATGGATTTTGACACCAATTACTATCTGGCTGACACTTATATAAAACAGGAAAAATATGATGAGGCCATTAAGGTATATGACGCTATCCTTGCGCTTAGAAAGAAGGACAAGGATGCTTATTACATGCGCGGAATGGCGAGACTTTATATGAGTGATCACGATGGAGCTACTGCCGATTTTAATAAGGCTATGACACTGTCACCTCGCAACTATGACCTCAGAATAATGATATACAAAGCTTTATCAGCTAACGGATTTGAGGAAGAGGGCAGAGAGATTCTCGAAGCCTGCCTCAATAACACTGACCCTAATATGACTAATTATGAAAAGGGACAGATATCCTATTATCTGGGCAATAATGCCGATGCACAGAGCTATCTCGAGCTCGCAAGAAATGAGAGAGATGCGCAGAAAGCACCGGTGGTTTTGCTGCTTGGACAGACAGGAGAAAAGCAGGGAGACTACAACTATGCCATAAGCGTTTATAAGACATTTTTGGCAGAGGATCCCGATCACCCTGATATTTATAATCAGCTTGGACTGTGTCAGACATATGTTGGGGATTATGACAGTGCAGTGAATTCATTTGAAGCCGGTCTTGCGCTTGGTAACAACGAATACAGCAGGGCGCTTCTCATGAATGAGATAACTGCCTATGAGTATGCCGGCAATTATGCGCAGGCAAAAACTTTAATGGAAAAATACAGGAAGGCGTATCCGGATGACAAGGATGCGGAGAGAGAGGAGATTTTCCTTTCGTCAAGGTAATTAGTATTGGGTAATAATAAATATAGAAATTTGGATAGCAGTTATTATATCAGGAGAAAACCCAAGAAGAAAAGAATACACACACCGGTAATTATCGGTGTTGCGGCGACTCTGATATTGATAACTGTTATTTCTGTGATTTTTTTAGTGTTACATAAGGATAAAACGACGGAGGATGCTGCGGATTTATCTACAATTCAGGAGGAAATTCCGCAGGAGGAGGTAGCTCCGGAACAGCCACAGGAAGTAGCGCCGGAGACTGAGCCTGAACCCGAGCCTGATGTAGAGGTTAAAGAGCTCTCCCCGGAGGTTGCGAGCTTTGCACCGGGTTACACCGTCAATACCACGGATTCGACCGCTGATATAGTAAGCGAAGAAGTGATTAGTGAAAATGCGGTCCTTATAGATGTGGACAAGGCAGAGGTTGTTGCGAAAAGAGCAGCCGATGTAAGGATATGTCCCGCATCCATGACCAAAATACTCACAATTCTGGTGGCAGCAGAGCATGTAGAAAATCTTGATGACACCTACACCATTACAAGGGACATCACGGATTTCACCTTTTCAAATGACTGCAGTATTGTGGGCTTCGATGTGGATGAGACCGTTACCGTGAGAGATCTGATGTACGGTACGATTCTTCCTTCAGGTGCGGATGCAGGTCTTGCGCTTGCAAATTATGTTGCGGGTTCTCATGAAGCTTTTGTGGATATGATGAATGCAAAATTGGATGAGCTTGGACTTTCCGGCTCTGCGCATTTCACCAACTGTGTCGGAATCTATGATGAGGATCATTACTGTACTCTTACGGATATGGCGATGATAATGAAGGCCGCTGTGGAAAATGACCTGGCGAGAGAAATCCTGTCAGCCCATAAGTACACAACTTCCGCAACTGAGCAGCATCCAGAGGGCATAACAATATCCAACTGGTTCCTCAGAAGGATCGAGGATAAGGATACGGGCGGCAATGTAATGTGCGCGAAAACCGGCTTCGTTAATCAGTCCGGCTGCTGCGCAGCAAGCTATACTGTTTCAAACAGCGGCGGTCACTACATATGCGTATCCGCCAACGCTTGGAGCTCCTGGCGCTGCATCTACGACCAGGTAGAGATATATACTAAATATATGAAATAAATAATACGCCCCGGAAGTTGTCATATCCCGGGGCGTATTCTACGACTTAAGTTAAATCATCTATATTTCCATCGCCATCGTTATCGAAGCCGATATTCTGCATGTTGACGGTGCGGCGGCGAAGGCGGGCGCGCTCGGATTCCTGATTGATGAAATCCTTGATCTCGCGGCCGTGCTTGATGTTCTTCATCACGATCGTCTTGTCGGTTACATCGGAGGTGAAGAGCGTGATCGTGGAAAGACCTGCCAGGCGCTGGAAAAATGAACGCGATAATTCTACGTCAGTGATCTTGTACATGAAACAATCATCTTCCTTGATGCTCAGAAAACCTGAAATGATTGTCATCTCGTTGTTATAAACCTCATATCGTTTAAAAGGCCACGGGATACCGAAAAGAAGAAGCCTTCCGTACTCCTTGTACTGAAGTTCGCCTTTTGCTGTAAGTGAAGCCTCATTCTGTGCGGGATTAGATATCTTTGCCATTACATATCTCCTTGTCTTTAAGTTTTTATGCTTGAAAAAATAGTTGATGTAAACTTCATGGATATTTATACTTTTATTGATAGTATTTTATCACAAATACTATGCAATTTTTGGGGATTCATCTTATTTTTATTTCAAAATAAAACAATATGGAATATGACAGCGTTTGATTCAGAAAGGTGCAGGATGGAACGCTTTTTGTCGGAGGGAGCAAGTCATGCTGGTTAATCAGGGGGCTTATGATGCCATAAGCAAAATATACGAAACCTTTGCGGTTACTTCAAAAAGTAGATATGTCTACGTCTATGATATCGAAAACAACATGGCCAGGTGGTCCGAAAATGCGGTGAATTATTTCGGCCTGCCGGGTGAGTTTGTCTACAAAGCAGATCAGGTCTGGGAGGCCCATATTCATCCCGAGGACAGGGCCACCTACAGGGAGCATCTTCACACCGCCTTCGAGGGCAATCGCGTCAATCCAAGCTTTGAATATCGTGCCAGGAACAAGAGCGGCGAGTATGTCGCATGTTCGTGCAGGGGAGTAGTTATCAAGGATTATTCGGGAAAAGCTGCTTTTTATGCATGCTCGCTTATGAATAAGGGTATTGTTGACAATACCGATCCTATCACCGGCCTTTCCAACCATTACGAGATGTTCAACTACATGCACCGCCTGGAATTCGACGGCGTCAATTATATCCTGCTCCTTGTGAACGTGATTGATTTTGGTGACATAAACAGGCTGTATGGCTACATGTTTGGAAACCGAATGCTGAAATCCATGGCGGATTATCTTCAGAAAGAGGCTGGGGAAAAAGCGCATATTTACAGAGGTGACGGAACAATCCTCGGACTTTGTACAGTTCACATGACACTGGAGGAGGTGAAGAACCTCTATCAGCAGATGCGCCAGCATGTAAGGCAGAATATGAAGGTCGGAACCACCAAGGTCTCCGCAGAACTCGGTGGTGGTGTCATAGTTGTCGACGAGTCAGGGATAGATGTGCATGCTGTCTACACCAGTGCTAAATATGCACTTGCCCATTCCAAGACTGAGAAACACGGAAATCTTATCATTTTTCATAATAATGAGCTCGAGTACAACAAGAGCACAATAGAGCTTGTGGGAGCGGTGAGAGAGAGCGTTATCGACCACTGCAAGGGATTCTATCTGAATTATCAGCCGATCCTGGCCAAGAATGACGGTAAGCTCGCGGGAGCGGAGGTTCTGCTTCGCTGGAACAGACAGCCTTACGGGGATGTGGCACCTAGTGAATTTGTGCCGTGGCTTGAACAGGACAGCACTTTTTATAAGCTGGGAATATGGATCCTCGATAAAGCGATGAAGGACGGACTGGCGATTTTGAAGGACCATCCTGAGTTCTACCTGAGCATCAATCTTGCGTACGTGCAGCTCGAACGAAGTGAGTTTCGAACATCGATTGTGGAACTCCTTAAGGGCAACAGATATCCCGGAACAGCGCTGTGCATCGAGCTCTCCAACGTCACCAGCAATATCAACTTCGATTATCTGAAGAGTCAGGTAATCTTCCTTAAGTCCTGCGGCATAAGGATTGCTCTTGATGTGACCGATTTTTCCACGTTGGATCTGGCCACGAGGCTTCCTATCAACATAATAAAACTGGCTCCGGAGATCACCGAAAATATCAGTAAGAGTCCGCTTAGCCGCTACATGGCTGAGGCTATAACCGGTTTTGCCGCAAATATGAACATGAGCGTATGCGCCACCGGAGTCGGCGACGCTGATACGGAACTCAGGCTTTTCAAGTACCCCGTGGACCACTATCAGGGATACTACTATTCCAGACCGGTTAGTTTCGAGGAGTTTAAGAAGCTCCCAGTTTATAAGACAAATAATTAATCGCCTTCCCCTTGGAAAAATATCCTGCCTTCCCCCTTTTGGGGGAAGGTGGCGCGAAGCGCCGGATGAGGGGAATTATAAACTCCATCTGATATTAAAATAAACATTTTATAAAAACCGCTTTTCCAAAGGCAAAAAAAGCTATAATTACTATGTATAAGTGCTCGTGAAAGGTGGATACAAATGTAAAGAATGTTTACCTACATTAAGCCTGAGTTCATGATTCATGCATTTACTAAGCAGCGGGATACAACTTTGAAAGACCGCAGTATTTGTGTTGCCCGCTTAGGCGATCTGGCGGTAAACATGTCCCTTATCGATGAGAATTCCTTTGCACTTTCACTTGAAAATGTGAAGGACGGAGCGCAATATTCCGGCAGAGCTTTTAATATAAAAAAGTCAGCCGCGGAAGATATTGTGCCGATTGTTGAGGATCTTTTCCGAAAGATGCAGCTTCTTAACGATCAGGAGGTATTCAGTAAGCGTGAGCATGTTTGGAAGATGTATGCGATGGACTGGCTTGAAAACCAGGGCATATCCTTCGACGATTACATCGACAGCAGGATGTCACATCTGACTAAGGATGAGGGATTCCACTGGAAGGGACTGGAGGAATATTTATCCAGCGATTATCTCAATGTTGTGGATACTATGAGAATCATTGAAAAGTATTCACAGTCAGAGGAAGAGAAAAAGGAATACATCGATTTTGTTGCCAGGGATATTGTCGAGCTTCGAAGGCACTACTCACTTGCGGCGATGCAGGAAAAGTTCGACGAACACAATGCGAGATTTGCGAACAGAAAAATGTTCGCTTTCGGAATAGAAGTAGAGGCTGATTCGAGAGATGAAGCCAGGGAGAAACTTAAGAAGATAATAGGAGAGGAAAAGGAGACGTTTGTTATAAGAGGATAATTGTTACGGATTGTTCTAATGGGGTAAGTGCTATGAAGAAATTATTTAGAAATCTTGGAGCGTTGATGTTTGCTTTCGTTCTCGCGATCACGCTGGTGTCCATACCGGCGAAGGCAGCGACTACAAAGCAGTCGAATACGTCTATCAAGGAAAATCAGATGAATATCACAGTCGGGACTGACGAGGAAGGTAATACTACCGTAACCTACGGCAAGTACACTTTTACCCGCAAGTACAACGGCTGGTACATACCTGCTGCGTATATCTACAGCGGCAGTGATCTTGCCAATTTCCTTGATAAGGCTGTAAGACGCACGAGGAGAACCAGCGTAAGATGTGACGGATTTCTTTTTATAAAGGTATCCGGAGGCTGGTACAGGCATGAGCTTCATATAAATGACGGAAGGACGCTGGCCACTATTTTTAATAAGGCCGCAGGAATCACAAGCACCTACGATCCAAATAATCTGAACTCAGATGATGCAAACAGTACAAATGGCACAAATGGTACAAACAATAATACAAGTACCAATAATGGCAGAAACTGAGTATAAATTGAAAACAGGACATTAAGTGTTGTGAACAAGACTTGTTTATAGTAGTATAGAAAAGCATGTTAAAAGAATGTCTCTGGGCATTCTTTTTTCATTAAAACAAGTTGAAAGAGGTTATCGATGTCAAATTCCAAAGAAAATAAGATGGGCGTTTTGCCCGTTAAAAGGCTTATTGTTTCAATGTCACTGCCGATGATGGCGTCTATGCTTGTGCAGGCGCTCTACAACGTGGTGGACAGTATTTTCGTAGCACAGATCAATGAAAATGCGCTGACTGCCGTAACTTTGGCATTTCCGCTTCAGAATCTGATGATTGCACTCGGCGCAGGTACCGGCGTAGGTATGAATGCCCTTTTATCAAGATCACTTGGTGAGAAAAATTTCGACAGGGCAGACAGAGCAGCCAACACCACTCTTATGCTGACCTTCATAAATTATTTTGTGTTCCTTATGATCGGAATATTTGCTGTAAAGCCGTTCCTCATGACACAGACTGATAATGAGGTGATTGCAGGCTACGGTGTTTCATATCTTAGCATCATCTGCTGCTGTTCAATCGGAGTATTCTGCCAGATGACCTTTGAGAGAATGCTTCAGTCAACAGGACGTACACTCTTCAGTATGTATTCGCAGATGTCCGGCGCTATTATCAACATTATCATGGATCCCATCCTGATCTTCGGTATGTTCGGTGCACCTAAGATGGGAGTTGCCGGTGCCGCTCTTGCAACGGTTTTCGGACAGGTTGTAGGTTCTTGTATCGGACTTTACTGTAACCTTAAGCTTAATCCTGATGTAAATCTCAGAATTCCGCTTATTTTCAGTCCCAAGGCAGACATAGTCAAGGAAATCTACTACGTTGGTGTTCCTTCGATTCTGATGATGTCCATAGGTTCGCTCATGACCTATGCCATGAATCTTATACTTATTGCATTTTCAACAACTGCAACTGCTGTGTTTGGTGTATATTTCAAGCTCCAGAGCTTCTTCTTCATGCCGGTATTCGGCCTGAACAACGGACTTATTCCTGTTCTTGCCTATAACCTCGGGGCAAAGAGGAAAGACAGAATCAACGAGGCTCTGAAGTTCTCGATAGCACTTGCAGCAACAATCATGATAATCGGAACCATAACCTTCCAGATTATTCCGGACAGACTGCTTGGCCTGTTCAATGCTTCCTATGACATGATAAGCATCGGAAAACCTGCTCTTCGTGTTATCAGCCTGAGCTTCCCCATCGCCGGAGTCTGCATAGCACTTGGTTCGGTATTCCAGGCATTTTCGGAGAGTATCTATTCGCTGGCTGTTTCAATAGGCCGTCAGCTTGTGGTCCTTATCCCCGCCGCCTGGCTCCTCGCTCAGACCGGCAACGTCAATGCTGTATGGTGGGCATTCCCCATCGCCGAGATTGCTTCACTCATCCTTTCAGGATTCTTCTTTAAGAGAGTGTATGGCAGAAGAATTGCAGAGATTGAGGAAGGGTAACGACTTCTGGGGGTATATTTTATACGTTGACTTTTTATGAAAAATAAAAGAACGGAGGCATATATGAAAAAAGTATCACTAACAAAATACACAGACTTTATAGTCGATGAGACCACAAAGCTTCTGAACATCGATTCTCCCACAGGTTATACGGAAGAAGCCGCAGTGTGGGTTCAGAAGGAATTCAAAAAGCTTGGCTTTAAGGCGACCATCACAAATAAAGGCGGTGTGATCGTTGACCTCACAGGAAAAGACAAGAAGGACGGCCTTTTGCTTGAGGCTCATACAGATACTCTTGGGGGAATGGTGGCAACCATAAAGGATAACGGAAGACTTCAGCTCACGAATCTCGGAGGCATGAATCCCAATAATGCTGAGACCGAGAATGTGCGCGTAATCACAAAGTTTGACGGAATATACGAGGGTACCTTCCAGCTCAACAATGCATCCATTCACGTAAACGGGGAGTATAACGACACCAAGAGAACCTGGGAAAACTGCGAGGTTGTGCTTGATGAGGACGTTAAGGACAGAAAGGATACCGAAAAGCTTGGCATCTCAGTGGGCGACATCGTCTGCTTTGAGCCAAATGTCAGAGTAACAAAAACCGGATATATCAAATCAAGATTCCTTGATGATAAACTCAGCGTCGGAATTTTGCTTGGTCTTGCCAAGTATATCAAGGAAAAGAAGATAACTCCCAAGAGAGCACTTTATGCTCATATAACTGTGTTTGAGGAAGTTGGACACGGCGGATGTGGCAATGTACCTGAAGGCTGCACAGAGGCTATATCTGTAGATATGGGCTGCGTAGGTGATGGACTTACCTGTACTGAAAAGCAGGTTTCCATCTGCGCAAAGGACAGCGGTGGCCCTTACAGCTATCCAGTTGTTCAGGGGCTTGTGAAGGCTGCAAAAGATAGCGGCGCTGACTATGCAATCGATATTTATCCTCATTACGGAAGTGATGTAGAAGCAACTCTCTGTGCAGGGAGTGACCTCAAGCACGGACTTATCGGTGCAGGCGTGTATGCTTCCCACGGCTATGAGAGAAGCCACAGAGACGGAGCAGAGAATGTGCTTAGACTCCTTATTCAGTACGCGCTCTGATGAAAACTGAACTATGTGAAAATGGTGACCACTCCTTAAAAGTGATCACCATTTTTTTTGAGAACTCCTAAATTGAGGGGCTCTTGTTCTAGAATTCTATCGGAACTGCATTTTCATAAGTCTTATAAATCGCCTCATATTCGTTCTTGGTAATGTTCTCGGCCTTTCCGTTGCGGATTCGAATATATCCTTTGTGATTGTTGAAATTGCTGATTGTGTTGTCCTCAA
This sequence comes from Butyrivibrio sp. WCD2001, assembly GCF_000424485.1. NCBI lineage: Bacteria > Bacillati > Bacillota > Clostridia > Lachnospirales > Lachnospiraceae > Butyrivibrio > Butyrivibrio sp. WCD2001. Next base: position 385,704 of record NZ_KE384200.1, read on the forward strand.
CTCCATCCTTGATTACAAGCTCGCGGCAATCCGGAGTGGCTTCGTATACATATAAAAAGTGCTTGCCCTTTGCCACGATTCCGTCGGGTGACATTGAGACGGGATTTTTGTCGGCACTTTCAATTGTTCCAAGTTCTGTGAACTTTCCGTTTTTCATCATGGAGACTTTGCAGGCAGAAACTTGTATTTCGTAGGTCTTGCTTTTGTCGATGCTGTCTTTTTTGTTTGCGGTTATAAGAAGCGGCTTTTGAAAAATCGGATTATCCCAGATGGTGTACATATCGTCTTCTGTGAAGGATTCAGTAACTTTCTGATATACATCGTAGCCAAAGGGCCTGCATACAATTTCGCCGCCGGAATATTTGCCGTCCCCTTCATAGGTTACGGGATACCAGACCATCACGTCCGGACTGTTAAGGCTGGCGGCGTCAAACATAGGCTCTATACCTATCCATATTATGCCGTCATAGACTCTGAAATATATGATATTTTCAAGATAAAGACCGGGCTCAAAGTCATCCCTTAGATCCGATGAAGCGACTTCAGTGCCTTCTTTTATTCCATCGACGTAAAGTGACACATTGCCATTTGACTCCTTGGCTTCAACATGCTCAGCAACTTCCGACAGATAGTCTTCCGGATTTAAAAAGTACACTGTACATTTGGACTTTTTATCTATATCCGCTATGAGAACAAATTCTTCATAGTAACCTGTGCCATGCAGAATTTGAGGCTTGATGACAAGCTCGGGATTGCCATCGCTGTCAAGATCGTACTCAGTGCATTCAGGGAAAATTCCGCGAAGAGAAACAGCCGGTACATCAATGTATACATAGCTTGAATCCTCCGTTTTCAGAAGCATCCTGCAGGTCTCACCCACAAAGAACAAGGTGAAGGAAGGAGTTTTGACTACTACCTTATAATAGACTTCACCTTTTCCCTCATACCCACTAGTATCTTCAGGAGCAAAATCTACAATTCCCTTTTTCTCAGCTTCATCCAGCAGCTTTTGAGTTTTGCTGTCGGGCTTAAAATCCTTACTTACAATATCGGGAATTTTTCCGTCGTAGATCCACCAGTCCTTATAAGTGTCATAATGTTTCGTGAAAGTTTTTGAACTGCCAGCAGCGTAAGAAATCATATTGACTGTAGATAAAAAAAGCAATGAAAAAATAACAGAAAAACAGATAAATATACGCCTTAAATAACTCAATTTCATGGCCCCCTCCAATAGATTCTGAAAATAGTTTTATGCAATTATTTTAGCACTTTTTATGATAGAATAAATGTTAAATTATAGTTCACAAAACGGAGGGTGAAAAGTTATGAAGAAAGTGAAAGGAATGCTGATGGCAGTTGTTTTGCTGCTGTCCGGAATGTTGTTGTTTGGTTTTGATTCGAAGGCATCGGGCGATCCCCTGGATGGATACAGTCATTATCTAAGTTCAGATGGAAAACTTATACTCGAGCAGTACTATGGAAAAAGTGAAAGTATTACTGTTCCTGCTAAGGCTATGTACAATGGTGTAATGAGAGAAACAGAAATATATAAAGAGACATTTTCCGAAAACACATATATTAAGCATGTAAAATTTGAAAAGGGATGCAAGATAACAAATACGGGATATAGATTTCTTGGAGGCCCAGGACTTTTTTCGTATTGCAGTCGCCTTGAAACAGTAGATCTTACCGGCGTTGACTGGTCAGAACTTGATAGTGCATATGGAATGTTTCAGCAGTGTACCAATTTAAAAAGTGTAAAAGGTGGAAATTGGGATAATGAGAGCTTTGATATCGTGAAGCATATGTTTGAAGGATGTTCCAGCCTTGAAAGCATAGACCTGTCAAAGCTTGATACATCAAGAGTCTCTGATTTTGAATCCATGTTTAAGGATTGTACATCTCTTAAAAATGTCAATGTAAACGGATTTAATACAAAGTTGGCATACAGCTTTGCCAATATGTTTAATGGATGTACCAGTTTGGAAACTGTTGATCTGAGTTCATTCGAAGGAACTTCACTTAAAGGAAGTGCCCAGCTGGTTGGCTATGGTTTTGACTATATGTTTACAGGTTGTACAAACTTGAAAAATATTGATTTTAGCCCTCTTGAAGGTGCAAAATGCAATGCTTTATATACATTTCAAGATTGCACTTCATTAAAAACAGTCAATTTGCATGGACTTACATTATATTATAATACTTATATGTTTAAGAACTGTTCAAACCTTTCAACTATCTATACACCAAAAGAAGCTGAAGATGGAAGGCTTCCCAATAAGATGTGTGAATTCGTAAATGGAAGATTTGGGTCAATATACTATGACAATTTATACAGTGCACCTGCCAACTCACTCATTATGGTGCCTCCTACACGTAAGGCGGAGGGTGAGACATTCGCCTATAACGGCATAAAGTACAGAGTTACCTATAGCGCAGTAGAATATGCAAAGGTTGAAGTTATTGGAATTGAAACCGGTGATGAAGTGGTAGTGATTCCTGATTACGCATGTGATGAGAACATGGCTTCCTACTATGTTACATCAATCGGGAAGAATGCATTTAGCGGAAACAGCACTATTAAAACAGTGATTCTTCCTTCTACAATTGAGAAAATCAGTGCAAAAGCTTTTTATAAATGTAAGAAGCTAGGCAATGTAGTGATTGATTCCAGAAACTTGAAAACAATCGGTAAGAATTGCTTCAAGAAGATTAAGAAAAAAGCGAAGTTCACAATCTATGCTCAGTCTAAAAAGAAGGCACAGACTGTAATGTCAAAGCTCAACAAGTTTGGCGGAGCTAAGAACGGAAAACTGAAATACAAGAAAGCACATTAAAGAGCAATCCAGAATAATTAAGGCGCTGTGAATAGAACAATTTTTCATATTGATGTAAATTCAGCCTTCCTGTCCTGGTCTGCGGTCAAGCAGCTTAAGGAAAACCCGGATGCGGTTGACCTTCGGACTATTCCATCGGTTGTGGGAGGCGACATAAAGACTAGGCACGGCATAGTCACAGCCAAGTCTATTCCTGCTAAAAAGTATGGGATAAACACGGCTGAGCCTATCACCAGTGCGCTGCAGAAATGTCCGAATCTTGTTGTGGTAAAGGGTGACTTTCAGACCTACAGAGAGTATTCCCGTGCCTTCATAGGCATTCTGAGGTCTTACTCAGAGCTTTTGGAACAAGTCTCCATAGATGAGGCTTATCTCGATGTGACGGATCTAAACTGTGAGTCTCCCGTTGCCCTTGCGGGTTGGATCAGGGATGAAATACGCACCGAGCTTGGCTTTACGGTTAATGTGGGAATATCCACGAATAAGCTTCTTGCGAAAATGGCGAGCGATTTTGCAAAGCCGGACAGAACCCACACATTATATCCTCACGAAGTAAAAGATAAAATGTGGCCGCTCGACATCGGCGATCTCTATGGCTGTGGTAAAAAGAGCGCCGAGAAGCTGAGGTCAATAGGAATAAGGACTATCGGCGATGCAGCAACCATGGATGAGATGCTTTTAAAATCTCAGCTTGGTGATAAGTTTGGCGAATACATTCATAATGCGGCAAACGGCCTTGGCTCTGACGTCGTTCATCCGGAGCACGAGGATGCCAAGAGCTACTCCAACGAGACCACCATGGCTAATGACATAACCTCAGTGTCCTATGACAATGACATGCCGCCTGTTGTAAGGCGGCTCTCGGAAAAAGTCTCCGGCAGACTTAAAAAGGACGGAGTATTCGGAGGAACTGTCACAGCACAGGTTAAGACTTCAGACTTTAAGCGTTTTTCCAGACAGATGAAGCTGTCGGAATCAACGGACAATGCAGATGTCATCTATGAAAATGCGATGATTCTTTTGGGAAAGCTCCTAACCGGTGAGGACGGACTTTTCAATTACGATATCGGAATAAGGCTAGTCGGAGTCGGTGTTGATAATCTTGACAACGGTGAGTTCCGCCAGGGTAATCTCTTTGACTGGATGACAACAGGCAAGCAGGAGATCAGGGAGGAAAAACAGCGCGAAGAGAAGCGTGAAAAACTTGAGGAGATGGAACGCCTAATAAAGGGTAAGTTTGGCGATGGCGCGATAAAAAAGGGAAATTAAATTAAAAAATATTTTACTTTAGCACTTTACTGTGATATACTATGCAATGTAAACAAAGGCGTTTCGGAGTGAAAACCGAAGCGCCTTTTTCAAAATGATGTAGGAGAGGATTTTTTAATGGAGAATTTGCTAACAAACATTGAAAACATCAACGGTGCGGTAAATGGTTTTGTATGGGGACTTCCCATGCTGATTCTTCTTGTTGGTACCGGTATTCTTATGACTGTACTAACAAGAGTATTCCAGATTTCGCATTTTAAACATTGGGTGAAAAATACCATCGGCGGTATTTTCAAAGATAAGCATGTCACAGCTCATACCGATAAGGATGACATGCAGATATCACAGTTCCAGAGTCTGTGTACCGCGCTGGCTGCTACAATCGGAACCGGTAATATTGCAGGTGTTGCTGCCGCAATAGTTTCAGGTGGTCCCGGAGCTATCTTCTGGATGTGGATTGTCGCATTTTTCGGAATGATGACCAACTTCTCCGAAAATGTACTCGGTATCTACTATCGAAGAAGAAATGAGAGAGATGAGTGGTGCGGCGGAGCAATGTATTACCTTAAGGACGGACTCGGATCCAAGAAGGGCTGTGCTTTTATAGGCGCTTTCCTTGCGGTTATGTTCAGTGTGTTCTGCGTTATTGCCTCCTTCGGAATCGGTAATATGAGCCAGATCAACTCCATTTCCGTAAACATGAATTCAGCGTTCGGAGTACCTAACGTTGTTACAGGCGTGATCCTGATGGTGGTCGCAGGACTTGTTATCGTCGGAGGACTTAAGAGAATTGCTTCCGTTACCGAGAGACTTGTTCCTTTCATGGCAGTCATCTATCTCATCGGAGCAATCGTAGTTGTTGTTATGAACATTGATCAGGCCGGTGCTGTTTTCACATCCATCATCAAGGGTGCATTCGGAATGAGAGCTGTCGGCGGGGGAATCGTGGGAAGCGGAATCGCTTACGCTATGCAGTGGGGTATGAAAAGAGGAGTATTCTCCAACGAGGCAGGTCTTGGTTCTTCGGTTATGGTTCACTCGAGCTCCAACGTAAGAGAGCCTGTTGTTCAGGGAATGTGGGGAATATTTGAAGTATTTGCCGATACAATCGTTGTCTGCACACTTACAGCTTTTGCGGTTTTATCCAGCGGACTTGTTAATCTCGATACAGGAGAGGTTATCTCAGACCAGGTTTCAACAGCTCTTGTAGCTGAGGCTTTTTCAACTATCTTCGGAAAATTCGGATCGGCATTTATCGCAATTGCGATTCTGTTCTTTGCGTTTTCCACAGTTCTCGGCTGGAGCCAGTACGGCAGCAAGGGCTTTGAGTACCTGTTCGGAACAAAGGCGGTCAAGCTATATCAGTGCCTGTTCGTATTTTTCATCCTTGTAGGTTCTACTATGGATCTCTCACTTGCATGGGATCTGTCCGACACCTTCAACGGCATGATGGCTATCCCTAACCTTATCGGTGTAGTTACACTTAGCGGCACCGTTATGAAGATTACACAGAACTATGTGGATAGAAAAATTAAGGGAAAAGACGTAAAACCTATGCTTTCCGCTATTGAAGAGATTCAGAAGGTACACGAGGAAGAAATCGCTATTTGATATGTCTAAAAAATTCACAGAATAATATGGAAATTGTCTACACAATCAGTTACAATGTTTGTATGAACATTTAGTTATTAAATAATGATTGTTTTATCCGTTTCAATTAAGATTTATCTTTATGAGGGAGATGACAAATGGCTGATAAGACTATACTGATTGTTGATGATGATGACATGATTCTGATGATGCTCGAGAAGATTCTTTCCAAAGAGTTCAAGACAATAACTGCTATTTCCGGAGAGGAAGCTATTGAGGAATACGAGCAGTATCATCCCGATATCGTTCTTTCCGACTACATGATGCCGAAGATGAACGGCTTCGAGATGATGGATAAAATGCATGAGCGCTTCGGAAGAAATATTTTTGCTATCTTTATGACTGCCAATGAGCAGGAAGAGACCGAGTTTGAAGTCTACAAGCACGGAGCTCTTGAATTTATTAGAAAGCCGATCAAATCGGAGACTTTGCTCCAGACTATCAGAGCTTGCATGGACAGACTTGATGCCATGAAGCAGAACGGCATGCAATAATTATGAGAACAAGACGCCCGGTGGTATACGCCACCGGGCTGTTTTATTGTGCGTCTGGCGGCACATGTATTTTATTAAACTGTGGTCAGCTTTACCTTAAATGATATCTGCCTCGGTGTCTCCATCTCATCAAACTGAATCAGATAGCATCCATCAGCTGTGTTGAGTTCAAGTATTGTTCCGTCGCCGAGGATTGCATGCTTAACACGCTGACCCGGCTCTAAGAGGTTCAGCTTTTCAGCACCTTTTAAATGTCTGGAATCATTGTCGATAAATTTTCGGACAGCCTTTATCATGCCTTCGTCGGGCTTCTCTGTGAACTCGAGAAGGCTGCTGTCTATATCAAGAATAAATCTCGAAGGGTAGCGCGGCAGTCCCTCGAAATTCATTCCGCCTGCTTCCGATATGAATAGCCTTCTCTGAGCTCTAGTCATGGCGACGAAGGCGAGACGTCTTTCTTCTTCCATACCCTCAAGGGTACGGATTTTTCTTGAAGGGAAAATTCCCTCATTCATTCCGCACAAAAATACATAAGGGAACTCTAAGCCTTTTGCGGCGTGAACCGTCATAAGTTTTACCTTGTCCGCTTTTCCGGCATCTGAATCGGCATTGGTGAAAAGTGCGACATGTTTAAGGTAGTCCTCAAGTCCGACTTCCTCACCGCAGGTGGTCTCATATTCAAATACTGACTGCTTTAATTCCGCCAGATTATCAAGTCTCTCCTGGGCGCCCTCGGTTCGCAGCATCTCTTCGTAGCCGCTCTCGTTCAGAATTTTGGCGAGAACCTCAGAAGCCGGAAGCCCCTCGTAGCAGTCGCTCCATTTTTCTATCAGATTAAGGAATGAAGCTGCTTTTGTTCCGCGCATTATTTCATTGTCCAAATTATCACCCAGCGCTTTGTAAAGGGTGCAGTTATTTGCATTGGCATATTCCTCAAGAAAACGCATCCTCTTTTTACCAAGATTTCTCTTAGGAACGTTTGCAATTCGCCTGAAGGAAATATCATCGCGATATACAATCATGCGAAGATAACATAGTGCGTCCTTGATCTCCATGCGTCCAAAAAATTGGACGCCTGAATAAATTGTGTAGGGAATCTTCTCACGAAGTAGTCCCTCCTCAATAGTGCGGGTTACATAGTGTGCTCGGTACAGGACAGTCATATCCTTATAAGGGATGCCCATCCCCTTAAGAGTCAGAATCTCGCCTGTGATCCAGTCGGCTTCGTCCGTGGTATTCGGTGCAAAATGGCAAAGAACACTCTCACCGGCGGGAAGCGTGGAACATAGATCCTTCTTGATTCTCTGCGTATTTTTATCAATAAGAGAATTAACTGCGCTAAGTATCTGGGGCGTTGATCTGTAATTGTCATTCATCATGATGGTCGTGACATCAGGGAAATTCTTATCGAAATCCAACAGGTATTTCACATTTGCGCCGCGCCAGGTGTAGATGGTCTGGTCGGGATCGCCCACGATGAAAAGGTTCTTATGGTAGCCCGAAAGCGCCTCCATCAGCTCGTACTGGAGGCTGTCGATATCCTGAAACTCATCGATCATTATGTACTCGAGCCTTTTTTGCCACTTCAGCTTGATGTCTTCGTTCTGTGAAAAGATGTAGAGAGAGAACTTGATCAGATCGTTGTAATCAAGCCCGAAGCATTTCTTCTCCTGGTAAAGGTAGCCGTAGAAGAGGATGTCGGATACTTCGGTGGCCTTGTCGTATTTTTCCTTAAGAGTATCCAGTGACATGGTGATCATATCGAGGTAGTACTCGGGTTCCTTGAAAATCTTGCGAATCTCAAACATGTCTCTGGCGGCGCTGAAAGTCATGTCGCGAAGCGAAAGCCCGCGCTCCTCGTAGATGATCTTCAGCATCTCGTCGATGTCGGAATTATCCAGCACAAGGAAGCTCTTGGGATAGGAGACCGCGTGCGAATCCTCCTGAAGCACAGATACGCAGAATCCATGAAAAGTGTTGATGTATCCGGTGTCGTTATCACCTGTGAGATTGTGGATGCGCTGCCGCATTTCGTTCGCGGATTTATTGGTAAAAGTCACGCAAAGAATATGACCCGGCATAATACCAAGTCCGTTTACAAGGTATGCAAAGCGGTGCGACAAGGCTCTCGTCTTGCCGCTTCCCGCGCCGGCAATGACGCGGACGTACCCTTCCGTCGTGGTGACCGCTTCCTTCTGCGCTTTATTTAAATTCTCAAGAATATCTGCCATGCTGGTTCCCTTTTGATAAGATTTATGTAGCAAAAAGTGCTTAATTTGAAACTAATTCCGTAATTCAAATACATTCTACCAAACAAACGTTCTGATTGCAATAAAGACTCCGAACCGCAACAACCACATATAAAAAAGCAACTTTAAGTAAGACATGGAAAAACTGTCATGAGAATATATTCAGTAGAAATTACTTTATGACAGCCATTATAATCAAGATATCATCCTGAATTTTTTTTTAAAGTGAGGAGTCGGAAAATGGGAGCATTTAAGACAGGCGAATACAGAAATCTTTTCAGAGAAATCGGGAAATCCGATGAAGAAATAAGCGCTAAGATCAAAGAGTCGGTTCAGACTTTTTTCTATGATGATAATGAGAGAATCTACCACGAAGCCGGGGAGGATATGGGATACCTCACCGACACCGGCAACAATGATGCCAGAACCGAGGGTATGTCCTACGGAATGATGATGTGCGTTCAGCTTGACATGAAGGAAGAGTTTGACCGAATATGGAAGTGGTCCAAGACCTACATGTACATGGACGAGGGTGAAAACGAAGGTTATTTTGCCTGGTCATGTCAGACAAACGGCAAAAAGAACGCCTATGGTCCGGCTCCTGACGGAGAGGAATTCTATGCGATGGCGCTGTTTTTCGCTTCTCACAGATGGGGCGACGGCGAGGGAATTTTCAACTACAGTCGGGAGGCCAGAAATATCCTGAGCGCATGCCTTCATAAGGGTGAAAACGGCAGGCCCGGAGCACCCATGTGGAACAGGGAAAACGGACAAATTCTGTTTGTACCCGGATGCCCGCACACTGACCCCTCTTATCATCTGCCTCATTTCTATGAGCTCTTTGCGCTCTGGGCAAACGAGGAGGACAGAGAATTTTTTGCAAGAGCTGCTAAGGTCAGCAGGGAATATCTTGTAAAGGCTTGTCACAAGGACACCGGACTTAGCCCTGAGTATGGCAATTTTGACGGAACACCCATGGATAAGCAGCTCCCCTGGGGACAGTTTGGTGACTTCTTCAGCGATGCCTACAGAACTGCTGCGAATATCGGCCTTGATGCGATCTGGTTCGGTGACGACTGCGGCCAGCTGGGAGTTCCGCTTAAGATGATGAAATTTTTCGGAACAGATCTTGAGGCTGTCAGATGTGCCTATAAGGTAGACGGGACACCTCTCGAGAGACCTGTGCTTCATCCGCTTGGACTGCTTGCAACAATTGCGCAGGGTGCACTTGCGATTGATAACCCGGGAGCAAAAGCGGATGGCAGCGATAACGACAAAGCGGGTGCCGACTTTGAGACCGCGCGTAAATGGGTGGAATGGTTCTGGAATCAGCCGCTTCGAAAGGGCGAGCGCAGATACTACGACAACTGCCTGTATATGTTTGCACTTCTGGCGCTGTCGGGTAATTACAGGATTTATTAAAGGGAAAATATGAGTAAGGTTCGAGTTCATGTAAAGTTCAAAGGATATGTGCAGGGAGTGGGTTTCCGCTATACTGCTTTTCATACAGCCAATATGTACGGCCTGACCGGCTGGGTGAAGAATGAGTGGGACGGCTCGGTTACGGCAGAAGCCCAGGGCACAATGGAAGAGATTCAGCAGTGGATCGCCGCCGTCAAATCCGGCACCTACATTGATGTGATGGACATGACCATGGCGACAATTCCTGTTGAAGAAGATGAGCGAACCTTCGAGATCAAGTATTAAGTACGTAATTTGTACTTGAAGCTGATTAGAACAAATTTTATTCATGTAGAAAAATGAAGGCGGAAAGTAATTCAACTTTCTGCCTTTTCGCAATTTACATATTTTATTTAGTTTGTTACTCTTTTTAGTCTTATTTGGAGATTGTGAAAAGCAATATTTTCGCAATTAAGGGGAAAAAGAAAGTTTGTTACTCTGTTTATTATGAAAAAGGAGTAACAAACTTATTATTTATTATGGATTGCGAAAAAATGGCTTCTTTTTATAAGAAAAAGCACTAAAAAAGAGTAACAAATAAAATGAAAAGATGTATTTGCGAAAAGCTTATAAAAGTTTCGGAGCCTTATCCTGAATGCTTTCGTCATAGTAGACTACAGAAGAATTCAGAATTTTGTAGACTGGTTTCCCGGCGTCAATAATCAGCTCGACAATAGCAATTCCGCAGTTGGGGAGAAGGCCGTCGCCCCAGAATTTTGCAAGATCGGATTCACCGCGGACATACATGAGTATGGCTTTACTGAGTGCCCCATGAGCACTTATGAGAACGGTACTATCATGAGCGGCAGAATTACTTTCGAAAGCCGAATCGCTGCTATCATCTGTGCCGGAGCTTGCAAGCGGCTCTATAACATTTATCATGAAATCCTTCGCACGAAGGCAGAGCTCACTAAGCAGTTCAGGGGTAGGGGATTTGCTATCACCATCAGATAAGGTCTTGGTGGCAGGAACATTCTCCTGATCTGGCAAGTCCTCAGAGCTTGATGGCTCACTGTTCCTTAGTGCGAGAAGTTCCTTCTCATACAAATCCGGCGCTGTCTTGAAATATCTGAAGGGACAGTGTTCATCCTCTGTCATCTCAAAAACACTTCCGCCATCCATGAAACCAAAATGAAGCTCCTTTAGGCGACCATCAGTAGTAATCTTGAATGGATTATTATTCTTTCCTGAATATAGTTCCTCGAGAACAATTTCCGCCGTCTCATATGATCTGGAAAGAGGACTTGAATATACCTTATCAAAAGAGATTCCGGCTGCTTTTAAGCCTTTCCCTGTCTCTTTCGCCATAAGCTTTCCGAGCTCATCCAACGGGATATCAGTCTGCCCCTGAATAAGTCTCTTATTATTCCATGCAGTTGTTCCGTGTCTTAAAATAAATATTTTCATTTCTCGTTTCCTTTGTTATAGTCATATGAATTCTTATGAATTTTCTTTACTTTCGCTTTACTCGTTTAATTGTTTCCTTCTACCGTATTTTACGGATGATTTCATCTATAAGCAAGAATAGTTTCAATAAAAATCCCACAGCCCAACTATTTTCTGCTATCATAGACAAGTGGGCAATCTGCCCTGACAAAACACATGAGGGGAACTATACAAAAAAGGAGAGAAAGAGTATGAAAAAAGTAGTAGTAAAAGTTTTGTCACTTATGCTTGCGTTCATGATGGTATTTGGCGCAGTAGGAATGACAGCAAGCGCAGCAAACAAGGACAAGGCTGCGAAGAAGCTTTGCAAAGAGATCAACAAGGGTGGAAACAAGTGCAAGGGTATAACCGGTAACCTCAAGGTTACATATAAAAAAGAGGGCAGCAAATACAACTTCACAATTAAGCTGGATATGCCCTTGGATGCATGGATGTTTGATATGTCAGCAAAGATGCAGCCTAAGGAAATAGGACAGGCCAGAGATTCAGTAAAGAAGGTTTCAAAGACATTCAAGAAGAAGGCTAAGAAAGTCGGCATCAAGAAGTCAAGCTGCACATACATTGTTTATGCCAACGGAACAAGAATTTGGGAGTTTAAGGACGGTAAAGTCGTTTACGATAGGTATCAATAAGTGTTTATTATTATTTAATAACATAAACACTCATAAAACCTTGATATAATCTGCATTTTTTAGTAGAATCCAAATGTAGTGCGTAGTAAACGATAAAAATTTATCATACTATAGTAAACACTAACAATAAGGAGGTACTTATGATTTACTCAACAGAGGTAAAAAATATGTGTCCCGTAACACAAGGGGTACATCATGGTGCTGCTCCCATTCCTGAAGAAGCAAAATGGGTTCAGTCCAAAGAGATTAAGGACATTTCCGGTTATACACATGGTATTGGCTGGTGTGCTCCTCAGCAGGGTGGCTGTAAGCTTTCCCTTAATGTTAAGGAAGGTGTCATCCAGGAGGCACTTGTAGAGACTATCGGATGTTCCGGTATGACTCACTCAGCAGCTATGGCAGCTGAAATTCTTCCCGGTCTTACAGTTCTTGAAGCGCTCAATACAGACCTTGTATGTGACGCTATCAACACAGCTATGAGAGAGCTGTTCCTTCAGATTGTTTATGGTAGAACACAGTCTGCATTCTCAGAGGATGGACTTCAGATTGGTGCCGGCCTTGAGGATCTTGGTAAGGGATCACGTTCAATGGTAGGTACTACATATGGTACACTTGACAAGGGACCTCGTTATCTTGAGCTTACAGATGGTTACATCACAGACCTTGCTCTTGATGAGAACGACGAGATCATTGGTTACAAGTATGTTAACTTTGGAAAGATGATGGACTTCATCAAGGCTGGTGACGATGCAAACACAGCTATTGAGAAGGCTAAGGGTCAGTATGGTCGTGTAGCAGACGCTGCAAGATTCATCGATCCCAGAAAACAGTGATAAAGGTAAGGAGGAAAAAATAATGGCTTTATTTGAATCATATGAAAGAAGAGAGCCCCAGATCCTGGCTTGCCTTAAGGAGTATGGCATCTCTTCTATTGAAGAATGTAAAGATATTACAATGGCAGCAGGCATTGATGTTTACAGCCTCATCGAAGGCATTCAGCCTATCTGCTTTGAGAACGCTAAGTGGGCTTACACAGTAGGCGCTGCTATCGCAATCAAGAAGAACTGCCGCAAGGCTGCTGATGCTGCTGCAGCAATCGGTATCGGCCTTCAGGCTTTCTGCATCCCCGGTTCTGTTGCTGACCGTCGTAAGGTTGGTCTTGGCCACGGTAACCTTGGTAAGATGCTTCTTGAAGAGGATACAGAGTGCTTCGCATTCCTTGCAGGTCACGAGTCATTCGCAGCTGCTGAGGGTGCTATCGGTATCGCAGAGAAGGCTAACAAGGTTCGTACAAAGCCTCTTCGCGTTATCCTTAACGGTCTTGGAAAAGACGCTGCACAGATCATTTCCCGTATCAACGGCTTTACATATGTAGAGACAAAGTACAACTACTTCACAGGTGAGGTAGAGGAAGTCTTCAGAAAGTGCTATTCAAAGGATGCAAATTCACCTCGTGCAAAGGTTAACTGCTACGGCGCTAACGATGTACAGGAAGGTGTTGCTATCATGTGGAAGGAGAACGTTGACGTATCTATCACAGGTAACTCAACCAATCCTACAAGATTCCAGCATCCCGTTGCAGGTACTTACAAGAAGGAGCGTACTGAGGCTGGTAAGAAGTACTTCTCAGTTGCTTCAGGTGGTGGTACCGGACGTACACTTCATCCCGATAACATGGCAGCAGGTCCTGCTTCCTACGGTATGACAGATACTATGGGTCGTATGCACTCTGACGCTCAGTTTGCAGGTTCTTCTTCCGTTCCCGCACACGTTGAGATGATGGGTCTTATCGGCGCTGGTAACAACCCGATGGTTGGTATGACTGTTTCTACAGCCGTTTCCATCGAGGAAGCTGCAAAGGCTGGAAAATTCTAAAATCCCGGTATCATAGAATAATTAAAACAAGAATAGAGGCTGTGAGAAGGCATTCCTTTTCACAGCTTCTTTTTTATAATCTTTTACAGAAATTTAAGTTTTAGATAATTCATACTTCACTGCTGTTCCTATACAATAGTATTGTGGGAAATAGGATTCAAATATCCACATGGCACTGCGATATTTCAGCAAAATATAAGGGTGAAGATATGGATTTTTCCGCATTAGTTAATTCATTAAATACAATAGCCTGCGTCCTGTCGGTGGAGAGACTCCCGGACGGAGAGATGGGTGAACTGCGCATTGTTGCGGCTAATGAAAAATATAAAAAATCTATGCCGCCCACCTATTATGACGGAATGATTTATACCGAGCTTTTCCCCAAGGAAAGAAAGTTCGAGCATTTTGTATCATCGGCTGCACTGCGCAATAAGCAGATCCATACCTATGTTGAGGCTAAGGCTATAGGAATGTGGATGGATCAGGTTTATATTCCGCTTGCCTCAGATCGTGACGATATCGGATATTGCATTTTTTCATATGAACTCACAAAGGAAGCGGATCCCGATAGAATGGGCAATGTTACGATGGACACAGCAGCGTCTGTAATAAAAAGCTGTGCCACTTTCCGTACTTCGGACAATTTCATGGTGGCCGTGGATGAGGTTGTCCGGGAGATTTATGAAAAATGTGATGCGGACAGCGTGAGTGTTCTCAGTATAGACGAGCTTACCCATGGACTTAAATATATCGGTGGTAAGACAAAAGATGTAGACGAAGCAGAACATGCGAAGAGGATTGAGAATATTCCGCCTGAGGTTGTTAAGACCTGGGATAAGACAATTGAGAAAAGTAATTGTCTTATTATAACCGATGAGGATGACATGAAAAGCCTGGAGGAAAGAAATCCGGAATGGGCACATTCGCTTAGAGATAATGGAGCAAAAAGCATCTGCTTTGTTCCACTTGTCCAGAATAAGATCACGATTGGATATCTTTACGTAATAAATTTTGATGCTTCGAGAACTATTGAGATTAAGGAACTTCTTGAGCATACTTCGTTTTTCCTGGCTGCGGAGCTTGCAAACCATAATCTTATGGAAAAGATGCGAGAACTCAGCAACATGGATTCACTGACCGGAGTTTTCAACAGAAATGCCATGAATATGAGGGTAGATGCCTTTGTATCAAAAATGGAACTTAGGCTCAGGCCTTACGGAGTGATTTTTATTGACCTGAATGGTCTTAAGTATGTAAACGATAAGTATGGCCACGAAGCAGGCGACCAGATGCTGTGGTCTGCGGCATCTATAATATCCTCCGTCTTTGATACGGATGAGATTTACAGAGCCGGTGGTGATGAGTTTACCATTATCAGCATAAATACCACAGAGGATGCATTTAACGAGAAAATAGATAAGCTTCGTGAAAAAACAACCTATCCTGCAGAGATTACAATGTCTATCGGTAGCCACTTTTCATCAAAAGGTGACGACATCCGTTTAGCCATGAGAAATGCAGATCTTACCATGTATAAGGATAAAGAGGAATTCTACAAGGAGCACCCTGAACTCAAGAGCAGGAAAATATAAATAGTTGCGGTGTGCTTCAAAATATTGCCGAATATATGCGGCTACCTAGATTGGTCTATCTAGGCAGCCGCTTTTTGTGGTATAATTTATATGGTATGTTGTTTTGTTTAATATGGAGGAGTGTATGAAATTATCTAAGAGAATTTTTGCAGGTATACTTTCCGCAGCGCTTGTATTTACGGCAGTACCTGCTATGAACGCTAGTGCCGCGAAGATCAATTATTCGGGCATATATACAAAAGAAATATCTATTGAACAGCAGGATGAGTCCGAAGCTGTTTTCAATCCGCTGCTTGCCGAGGTATCTGACGGGGATGCGGAGAATGCTCAGTCTGAGAAAGTCCGTGTCATGCCGGGCATGAAATTTGCCATTGCAGCTACCAGATACGGAGCTATCATCAAGACTTCCAAGAACAAATCACAGTTCAAGTACAAAACATCAAATAAAAAGGTTGCAACCGTAACTACGAAGGGTGTTGTAACCACTCTTAAGAAGGGTAAGTGTGACATCACGGTTACCAATAAGAAGGATGGAGTGAAGTTCGTTCTTCACCTTACCGTTGCAAAAAACGTAAAGGTCAGCAGCGTTAAGCTGAATCTTAAGAGTAAAAAGTTTAAGACCAGAAACTATGAAGGAAAGACCTTCCAGCTTACTGCAAAGGTAAAACCTTCGAAGTATTCGAATGTACCTATTCTCTGGGGAAGCACAAACACAAATGTTGCTACGGTTGATGAGAGAGGACTTGTTACTTTGCAGGGATATGGCGACTGCCAGATCTATTGCAGGGCAGGCTCCAACAATAAGGTAGCAAGCTGCAAGGTTTTGGTTATCGATCCCGATGCACCCAAGGAAAACAATAATAATGGCAGCATCTGTTCACTCACATACAACACCGGTAAGCTTGTGGATATCTCAAGCCATAATACCGTTAATGACTGGAAGCAGCTTAAGAACAGCTGCGACGGAGTTATTATCCGTGTGGGTTATCGCGGATACGGCAGCGGTGCTCTTGTAGAGGATTCCAAGTTCAGAAGTAATGTTTATAACTGCCAGCAGTACGGAATTCCTTACTCTTTCTACTTCTTTACCACAGCTGTAAATGAGGCAGAGGGTGCGGAGGAAGCTAACTGGATTGCCAATACCATAAGCGGACTTAATACATCGATGCCTGTATTTATCGATGTTGAGAGCAGTGGCACAGGCTCCGGCAGATCGGATAATATGAGCGTTGCTCAGAGAACAGCCGCAGTAAAGGCTACGGTTTCTCAGCTTTATGCAAGAGGCATCACCGGTGGTGTTTATTCATCAACCTGGTGGTACAATAACAGACTTGATATGAGTCAGCTGCAGTACCCTCTCTGGGTAGCAGATTACCGCGGATATTGCGGATATGACCAGGGCAATAAATTTGCATGGCAGTTTACATCAAACGGTACAGGCTACGGCGTTGCAAACAGATGTGACGTATCGGAGTGGTATCAGTAAGTTACAAGGAGCATTACGATGTCAGACAATTTCATGGGAGATATTTACAACGACTTCTTCGGCCCGGGATCAGGCGGAGACGGAAAACCGCCGGTATTTGACGATCCGAAGAAGGAAGAGAGCATAAGAAGGAAGGTCAGCAGGGACTTTGAAAATCTGAAAAAAGGTGAAGAGAACATAGGTCCTAAGTACCCTGAGGAAAACAGCCCCGCTAAGCCTGAATCCGGAAATGCAGACAGAAAAACCGAACATTATCAGGATGCCAACGAGGCACTTGAAGAGGCGAGAAAACTTTTCGAAAACAAGAATAAGCCCGTTCCTCCGGCACCTACAGCAGTGTCAACAGGAGATGCAGCACCTAAGCAGGAGCAAAAGCTAGAGGAACCTGAGACAGATCCGATGGAAGATCTGAATTCTCTGATAGGTCTTTCCTCCATCAAGCACGATGTTAAGGAACTTACCGATTTTGCCAAGGTTCAGAAGCTACGAAGAGACGAAGGTATGAAGTCCGTACCTGTATCACTTCACCTGGTATTTACAGGTAATCCCGGAACAGGTAAAACAACAGTTGCCCGCATTATTTCCAGGATTTACAAGCAGATTGGTGTTCTTTCCAAGGGACAGCTCGTCGAGGTTGACCGCTCCGGTCTAGTTGCAGGTTATGTCGGACAGACAGCTCTTAAGACTCAGGAGAAGATCAATCAGGCTCTCGGCGGAGTACTTTTCATAGATGAAGCTTATGCGCTTTCCCAGGAAAATGATGCCTTCGGTCAGGAGGCTATCGATACGATCCTCAAGGCTATGGAGGATCACAGAGATGATCTCGTTGTTATTGTTGCAGGATACACAGAACCGATGGAGAACTTTATAAACTCCAATCCCGGCCTTAAGTCCCGCTTCAACAAGTATATTGAATTCCCGGATTACTCTGTGGATGAACTTGAAGAGATCTTCAACATGAACCTCAAGAAGTATGAATACGAGGTGGAAGAGGATGCCAAGAAGCACATACGTGAGATGATCAGTCAGAGAAAACTCACCCGTCTTGAGAATTTTGCTAATGCGCGTGAGGTTAGAAATCTTTTCGAGGAAATCGTGACCAACCAGGCCAGAAGAATCGCGAAGCTTGAAAATCCCACTCCAGAGGACATCAAGCTTATCACTTCTGAAGACCTCATTGATAAGAGTCTTCAGGAAGATAAGAATGATGATAAGAAATCAGAAGTTGAAGACCTTCCGGTTCAGGAAACCACCGACAGCACTGATGGTGGGACCGAGCAGGAAGACCATGAGAACAGTACAGATCTCGATGCGGCCTCCGAGAAGGAAGCCGATGAGGAGAACGGTACCGTCGAAACCGATGCGGACAAACTTGAAGGGGACGCTCTTTAATAAGCGATCACTGATGATATTCGGTATCGCATCATAGGGGGCAACGCCCATGTCGGCATTCATATAAAGAGATGCCGCAATTACAAAGCACAGTAGTGCCACTATAAATACAACAGCTCTGTAGGGCCATTCCCGGAATACAAATTCGGGGATGGTCTTTTTCCATATCCATCTGCAAAAATCAGAAATGTATCCGATGAATACCATGTTCGCGATGGTGCCGGGACCGATCTGGTGACGGTCAAACAGTACAACAAAAACGAAGAGTACCAAATTGAGCAGTACCTGCCAGGTTCCGAATAAAATTCCAAGACGCCTTGAAATAGTAAGGTTCATGAAGGTGCAGGGATCGGTTCCAAGATTTACTTCAATCAAAAAGGACAGGAAAAAGCCCATAAAGAAAACACCAAGCGTCATTATGCCAAGTTTTTTTATTTTTTCTGAATCCATAAATAAATCTCCTATCAAAAATCGCAATCGTTCCTATTTTGCTTTATTTTTCATGGAATGTAAAGGAATACTTTAAATACTCTTAAAAAAACATAAAAACGCACTTTAAGCTTAATTTTCGTTGTAGAATAAAAATGATGTATAAGGGAGGATGCTATGAATATCTATCTGTGTAAGCCTGACGAAACACTTGAGCAGGCACTTGAAGCTGTTATGGAAAAAGATCCTGACGGAAGAAAATTTACCTGTGATGAAGAAAAGGACAGGTGCTATATCGGGGATGAGGCATTTGCCAATGCGCCTGTAATAGTAAATAAAAATAATCAGTACTATGCACTGAAGCAAGTATGATACCTTAGTGGGGAAATTATGCTAAAGAACGAAGAGATTGATCAGTTAACCGGACTTCCTAATCTTTATTCTTTCAGGAAAAATGCGCAGAATCTGATGGATGGCCGCGCGAAGACCGAGCGGGAATTTGCCATCATCTATTTTGATGTGCAGAATTTTAAGAGCTACAACTCGCGCTATGGCTTTGAGGCCGGTGACCGCTTTCTTCAGAATCTGGCAAAACATATTGAGAAGATTTTCCCGGAACTTATGGTGGCAAGATTTTCCGATGACCATTTCGTTGCACTTGCATATTTTTCTGGAATAGAGGCGAGAATTGAAGACCTCCGAAGAAGAGTTATAAGCTACAATCCCGATGCGGGAGTTGATCTCCATGCGGGTATTTATGAGCTTGAACCCGATGATACGGACATCAGTATGGCCTGCGACAAGGCGAGAATTGCCTGCAACAGTATAAAAGCCAATTACGACAATATCTACAGATACTATGACAGAGAGCTGGGCAACCAGCTCGATCTGGCACATTACATAATTCACAATATAAGCGATGCGGTTCTGAACGGATATATTCAGGTTTACTATCAGCCCGTGGTAAGGGTTATCTCGGGAAGAGTATGCGGTTTTGAAGCGCTCGCACGATGGGTGGATCCTAAACACGGATTCCTTATGCCCGGAGTTTTCATACCTATTCTCGAGGATGCACACCTTATCTACAAGCTCGATGCCTATGTGATAAGGCAGGTCTGCGAGGATATCAGGGAATACATGGATCATGGCTATAAACCCCAGCCTGTGTCCATCAATCTTTCCCGCACCGATTTTCATCAAAAGGATATGTACCGCGTTGTTAACGATGCGGTCAGCGTAAATAAAATACCCAAGAACCTCATACATATTGAGGTTACCGAGAGTGCCCTTGACGACAATCAGGACGTACTGAAGGGAACAATAGATAAATTCAGGAGAGGTGGCTACCAGGTTTGGATGGACGACTTCGGAAGCGGCTATTCATCACTGAATCTTCTAAAGGACTATGAATTTGACGTCCTCAAATTCGACATGAAGTTTTTGCAGAACTTTGGATCCAATCCAAAGGAGACCGCTATCTGGGAAAATGTCATCAACATGGCAGAAGAGATAGGAATCCAGACCCTTGCAGAGGGTGTGGAAACCATGGAAGCATGGGATTTCCTAAAGAGAGTCGGCTGTGAAAAGGCTCAGGGCTATTTCTTCGGAAGACCTATGTCCAAATCCGAATGCATTGATTATCTCGATGAAGCCAAGGGTAACGAAAGGCCTTCAAAAACCGCAATGGAAGAGGATGAGAGTGCGCTCTCACACAACAAGAATATTATTGAACTCAAAAATGAGGAGCCCGAAGAGGATGAAATAGACAGGATCGGAACAATTGAGGATGAGCAGTTTATGGCGCAGTCCCCGGTGTACCTCACTCTGGCAGCAAGAGGGTTTGTGTCGCTGCTTGAGTACAATTCCTATTCCCAGTTCCAGAAGCATTCATTTTTCATAGTTGCGAATCTGTCTGAGGATAAGCTGGTAAGACTCCACCTTAGCAGTAAGCGCAAGATACTTGATAAGGAATATCACAAGCAGGAATCCTACCAGGAGATGATAGATGACATAGTCGAGAATACGGTTATCGACGAGGAAAAGAGAAACGTTGAGGAATTTTTCAGCAAGGACAGACTGATTCTTGCTTATCACAGCGGAATTAATTTTGATGAGATTGAATTCCACAGGATAGTTGATAAAAAGATGGCTCCGAGATGGACGCATACCATCTATCAGATAATGGAGGAAGAGGGAAGCATCGTTGCGTATTTCCTGTCTTTCGATATCGATGAGTATAAGAGATCTAAAGATCTAGTGAGACAGATGGCCGAGCGTGATTCACTTACCGGGCTTTACAACAGACATACCGCTGTTCCGCTTATCAGAAACAGGCTTTACAGGCATCACGGCGGGAAGTCGGTGCTGATAATGGTCGATGTGGATAATTTCAGAGATATAAACGATAGGTTTGGAAGTTTTGCGGGCGATGAGGTTTTGAGAAGAATTTCCGCAAGGCTGGATGACTTCTTTGGAAGAGATGGCATTGTGTGCCATATAGATCAGGATGAGTTCCTGATTTTCCTTGAAAATATTCAGCCGGTGAACATAGAAGACAGAATCGTGGATCTTTGTGACAACATTTTCAGTTTAAGATACCATGATGACAAAATTACGTTCACAGTCTCTGCGGGCTATGTCGTTCATCCCGATCAGGGCAGAGGATACCATGATCTGTACCGCAAGGCAGACATGGCGCTTTGCATGGCGAAAAATGCAGGAAAGGGAACAGCAGTCAGATATTCCGAACAGTGACCGTCTTAAGAGGATACTGTAATTATGCGTAAACGTGACCGCAATTTTTATATCAGGCATATTGTTCTGATAGTTCTGTTTGCTTTTGCAACAGTAATCACAATTAAAAACAACTTGCATATTGATAACGGTGATGAGCTTTCGGGATTACAGTTCTTTAGCGTGTACCTGTTTAAATTTTCACCGCTTCTTATTTTTGCGGGGCTTGAGGGTGTTACTCCCGCTGTTTTTTCATGCTTTATTCTGTTTGGCGTAAAAACTGCAGTCAACAAGGAACTCGCCTTTGTTACCGGTA
Source organism: Butyrivibrio sp. WCD2001 (assembly GCF_000424485.1). Lineage (NCBI taxonomy): Bacteria > Bacillati > Bacillota > Clostridia > Lachnospirales > Lachnospiraceae > Butyrivibrio > Butyrivibrio sp. WCD2001. Next base: position 407,565 of record NZ_KE384200.1, read on the forward strand.
TTTATCTTGTGGGTGCGGCAACCACTCAATACTTTTCAATGAGCGGAATGTTTGAAAAAAAGCGCAAAGCTTTATTGGCAATGCTTTTTTACATGCTCTTCTACGGGAGCGTGTGGGGAGGCTGCCTTGGAATTCTGGCAGGGAGACGCTTTATCGAGTTTATGCCGACCAGAAATATCTGGTTTTTCCTGAATGAATTTCCGGAAGCTTTTGTTACGGTTGCTGTTTTATACCTGATTCTCGGAAAAGGTTCCAATAAATTAAAGGCGCTGTTTTTCAGCGGCGTATATTACAGAAGTGATGTGGATGAGCTTTCCAGAAAAATGGCTGATATCAGAAAGTCAAAGCTCAGCAGATCGGTATCCCTGATTATTTCAATACAGGCGGTAGCACTGGGAATTGCGGCTGCAATATATGCCAATACGCTTATTCCCAATATGAAGCAGTCATTTGAGTCCAGTATTATTAAGCAGGTTGATCAAATTTCGCAGTCTACCGACTGGAGTAAAATGACCAACATAATCCATCTCGAGCAGGTTGTCAGTCAGATAGAGAGTGTAAAGCAGACAGGATACCTGCGGCTAACACTCAATAATGACACTCTCATTTTTGATACAAAGCTGATACTTCTGATACTTATAGTCATTATTCCTATGGCGGTTATTGCCAATCAGTATGCGCAGTTTCGAATAACGAGGCCAATAATGAGGCTTGCGGATTCCGTGCAGTCCTTCTATGACCTTGGCGCGAAAGGCCTGGATGAAAATCTGCGAAGACTGCAGAATCTAAACATACGCACTGATGATGAGATTGAGTACATGTACTCGAATTTCACCAAGACTGCAGAGACCATGGTCAGCTATATCAAGATGATTCAGGCGCAGCGGTCACTTGCTGATGAACTGCGTGCTCAGCAGATGGCGAATGAGGCGAAGAACAATTTCCTTTCAAGTATGTCGCATGAGATCAGAACGCCCATAAATGCTATGCTCGGCTTTAATGAGATGATACTCAGGGAGAGTAAGGACGCTGAGATACTAAAGTATGCTTCGAATGTAAACAGTTCGGGTAAGCTGCTGCTCGGACTTGTAAATGACATTCTCGATTTTTCCAGAATTGAAGCAGGAAAGACGGAGATAATACCTGTTGAGTACGACCTCAGCTCGCTGATCAACGATCTTGTGAATACCGCGCACATGAGGGCACAGGGGAAGGCGCTTGAACTTAAGACCAATATTTCAACGGATATCCCCTGCATCCTTTTCGGAGATGAGATCAGGATTAAACAGTGTGCAATGAATGTGATAACCAATGCCGTAAAATATACAAATGAAGGCAGCGTTACCATAAGTGTCGATTACACCAAGATAGATGATGATAACATATCTCTGAGATTCAGAGTGAAGGATACCGGAATCGGAATCCGCAAAGAGGATATGGACAAACTCTTTTCGCCCTTTGAACGTATTGAAGAGAGTAGAAACAGGACCATCGAGGGAACCGGCCTTGGAATGAATATAGTAAAGCAGCTCCTGTCTCTCATGGATTCAAGACTTCTTGTCAGCAGTGAATACGGAAAAGGCAGTGAGTTCTCTTTTTCCATAAAACAGAAGGTGCTCAACTGGAATCCTATCGGTGACTTTGCAGCGACCTACGAGGAGACGCTGCTCGGACAGGATACCTACCACGAGAGCTTCCATGCACCTGAGGCGAAGATTCTGGTTGTCGATGATACACTTGCAAACCTTACGGTTATACAGGGCTTATTAAAACAGACCCAGGTTCAGGTAGACGTTGCCGAGAGCGGTTTCGAGGCTCTTGAGAAGGTCTGCGAGAACAAGTACAACATTATTTTCATGGACCACAGAATGCCCAAGATGGACGGCGTCGAAACCTACAGGGCGATGAAGGAACTTGATGAAAATCTGAATAAGGATGTACCCGTATTTGCGCTGACTGCAAACGTGATAAGCGGCGCAAGGGAAATGTATATGAAGGAAGGCTTTGCAGGCTATATCCCGAAGCCTGTTGATTCAGGAAGGCTTGAGGATGCGATATTGAAAGCTCTTCCTGAAGAACTGATAATCAGACCTGATGATGAAGAATTTAATTCCGTGATAGAGGCTGAGGAGATAGGAGCGGAGGATCTTGAGGCCATCGGAATTATGACCAATATCAAGGGCATAGACTACGAGACCGGTGCAAAGAACTGCGGTGGGCCCTCCGCACTCAGGAAGGTTGCCACAAACTTTGCTCTTGCTATAGAGAATAACTCAAAATCCATCGAGGATGCCTGGCACTTCGATGATTTGGATAATTACACGACCTATGTGCACGGGTTGAAGAGTTCGGCCAGGGTCATAGGTGCTATCGAGCTTTCAAACCTCGCCGCTTATCTGGAGCAGTGCGGCAATAAGAAGGACAAGGATGAGATAGAGAGAAGAACTCCCGAGCTTTTGGCAAATTACAGGGAGTACATTGATTTCCTGAAGCCGCTTATTGATGAAGCTACCGCGGAAACCGAGGAAGACATGAACAAACCTCTGATAGAACCGGAGGAATTAAAGGGAGCTCTTCGCAGTCTCAAGGAATTTGTGGAAGGCAGCTATTTTGACAGTGCAGACGATGTCGTCTCCATGATGGACGACTATCGAATGCCGGAGGATTTCAAGGGGACTTACAAGGAAATCAAAAGACTGCTCGCTGCTGTTGATAGGGATGGACTTTTGAAGATTTTATGATTGAACTATGAACCTTCCCCTTGGGGAGGGAGATAATAAAAGCCGTCTCCCCTGGGGGAGAGGGAAAAATAAAAGCCTTCCCCCTTGGGGGAGAGGGAAAAATAAAAGCCTTCCCCCTTGGGGGAAGGTGTCAGCGAAGCTGACGGATGAGGGGAAAATATGGACAAAAGAGTACTACTAATTGGAGCATCCAAAAGTTTTATGGTAAGTGCTATCGCGAAAGGCCTTGAAAAAGACGGCTTTGAGATAGTTCACTGTGAGTTTACCAAGGCCGCACTTACAGCGGTTGAGGATAAACCCCAGCTTTATGTGCTTTACCTGGGAGACATCGATACTTCCAATCCGGAGAAAAACGGTATAGAACCGCTGAAGTATCTCGATGAAGCAATAGACAGAGAGAGGTTCTTCCTCTATGAGGTCGGGAACACTGACGAGCTGAATTATGCTTCCAAGTTCCTGTCCAATATAAAGGTCACTGAAACTTTCCTCAGGCCTCTTGATGTGCAGCAACTCTCGAATCAGCTCATGTCAGCTGTTCAGAGCAACGAGATATCCGAGGATCAGAAAAAGAAGATTCTTGTTGTGGACGACGATGGAACAATGCTCAGAATGATCAAGACCTGGTTGTCTGTGAAGTACAGAGTTTACATGGCAAGCTCCGGAAAGATCGCGCTGAACTTCCTCCAGAGCAATGAGGTTGATCTCGTGCTTCTTGACTACATGATGCCGCAAATGGACGGTCCACAGGTTCTTCAGGAGATCAGAAAGAGCGACAGCCTTAAGGCTCTTCCTGTCATGTTCCTTACTTCCAAGAGCGACAAGGAGAGTGTTGTCAGCGTGGCCGCTCTTCGCCCTGAAAAATACCTGCTTAAGACAATGCCTAAGGCGAAGCTCATAAAGAGTATTGATGAATTCTTCTTCGGTCCGGAGAAAGAGTGATGTGGACCTCAGTGACGGAGAAAGAGGAAAATAGAGATTTGGTTTAGGATGGATAGTGAAAGGTTATGAAGAATAGTGCAAGCTTTTGCTGGCGGAGGCTGTGGCCTCCGCCTGTTTATGCTTTTGGTACTTTGTTATGGGTACTGTTTATGCTTTTGGTACTTTGTTATGGGTACTGTTTATGCTGTTGGTACTTTGTTGCGCTAAGGTTTTGTGGGTACAACAAAAGTGACGTTGTTGTTTTGATTTGTTGTTTGGATTCGCTTGGATTTTTTATTGGGACAACAAATATGGGTGTATCTGTCTATTATGTTGTTTGGAAAAATCGAAGGTGCAATAAATGTAGGCTTATCCTTGAAGTTTGTTGTTCGGTATTTTGGTGCAAACAACAAATAGAGGAGCTGCTATTCAATTTGTTGTTTCGGAAAATAGCAAGTGCAACAAATTCGGGGATATCCATCTGGTTTGTTGTTTGGCATTTTTGCCTGTACAACAAACCGTTGAAGTACCATTTGATTTGTTGCATTACTTCTTTTTTCCAAAATGCTTATCAAGAAAATCCTCAATGTTTTGCGTGTTAAGAGGCATCTTTTGAGTCTCCATTGTTATGAGCAGTTCTTCACCAAGGTATATTCCGGTTTTTTCATAATCTCTAAGCTTGCTAAGATTCCTGGAAATATAATCCGGGTCATCAACTTTGCCTAGATGTTCAAGCAGTACAACTTTTCTGGTATGAATATTAAGTATTGTAAAATCAGGATGTCTGATTTCTCCATTATAAAGCGTTACAGGGTATTCATATTTGTATGGAATGGATCTGGAAAACAGGGCATTTGCTATCATTTCTTCTGCCTTTGATCTTACCTGTTCGCCTCTGGCAGTGATATGAAAGGGAACACCCTCGTCTATTCCTTTGGGTTTATATTCGATATTCTGCCAATAGATTGCATATTCCTCATCTGTCATCTCGGCTATATCCATTTTTGTCTTGATTTCCCATGGAAATGATTCTGATATACCGGCCGGGTTGAAATTGTAATGATTTAGAAAACTGTGTAAAAGCTTTAACTCTTTTTCGGCAGATGAGATGTATTTTACGTCATACCTTTTCTGGGCTAGTTCAAGAATAGTTTTGGGTTTATCTTTGTGAATATATTCACCGTTAGGCTCCCCTTTGTTACGCTTGTAATATTGATAACTATTACGATTTCTGATGATTTTGAGATCACCTTCAGGGTATTTATTCAAACGTTTCTTTCGCTTTTCAATTTCTTGTGTTAGATTTTTTTCTCTTTCTATTATCAAATCGTAAATATTATTTGTGTTTATTTGCATATAATTAGTCCTCAATTCTTTTCGTTTTTATCCTCATTATTCACAGTAGCGGGGTTACATGTTTTGGAGTTCAAACTATCTGGCCATATATTTTGAGTCCAAATTTGTAAAAAGTATTGTGAAAATAGCATGCTGAACGCATACCAATCGCTCGAAGAACAACAAGATTATATTTTACTCATAAACATAACAGTGTCAAGCATAAATATGAATACATGTGATTTCAGCGGCGAAAAATACGGTTAAGCGTATTTATTTACACTTGATTTATGAGGAGCTTTACAGAGGATCTACGGGGATTGACAGAAATCTACGGGAGATTAACAGAGATCTACGGGGATTGACAGGATTCTTAGGAGGGGAATGATCTCCGAGAAAATATAGATACAACAAATGATAGAATTCATTACGAATCTATTGTGAGAAAAACCTGGAGATACAATAAATAAGAGTATATCAGACATAATTGTTGTATGGGAAAAATTGAGAAACAATAAATAAAGAGATATTTGATGGATTTGTTGTTTGAACGAAATATCAATGCAACAAAACCAAGCAGTACAGCTTGATTTGTTGTTTGGAAAAAAACTAGACACAACAAACCAAACAGATGAAAACTGATTTGTTGTTTGCAAAAATATGAGACACAATAAATCAGATAGATGTAGTTATATTTGTTGTATGGAGATATATTCGGAACAACAAATCAGACGTCCGGAATCAGATTTGTTGTGAGGCTGGATTTTTAAGTACCTAAAGTGGAGCTATAGTCGAATCCACGTTTAAACAGCCCCGTCTCCAATTTGAGAGATTCCGCCAATATTGCTATAATTGCTTGGGGGGAACAAATTAAGGAGGAAACGGTATGAAAAGAATGACTAATTGTCGCATTAAAAGGGTGGCAGCCTGTTTAGTGACGGCTGCTTTAAGTGTATCTATTGCCGCGCAAGTTACCGGATGCGCAGCATCTGTTTCAAATAAGGCTACTCAGCCGGAAGAAATCATAGAAAGTGAAAAGGAAATAACCCCTTCTGAAGAAATCATAGAAAGAGAATCCGTTTACGATTTCGATGACTTGGTAAATGCTCAGTGGAAAGAAGAAGCCAAAGCCAAACTGGAAGAAAACGGGTATAGTTATTACTCTGTTATTACTGAGAGGACAGAGGTTCTTGACGACAAAATGGTGGAAATATTCAAAACGGATATTTCATCACTTCCACAGGACAGTGACATTTACAAAGTGCTCTATGTTTACAATCAGATTCTGGATGCAAAGTGGGAAGGAACGGAAGCCAAAAAGGAGATAAAGAGTAAACTTGACCTGATTGACGCTGTGTGCACCCGTCACGATTTATACTCGCTTTTCACAGATAAATACTGGGGACGTTATAATCTCGGAATGTCAAGAAGAGTTGATTTTGTGAGAGGTGATATAACAAATGACATTGATCCGCAGACAATCATAGGTAACGGGAGAATGACAGATGAACAAAAATCTGTGGCGCAAAATTACCTGATTAACCTTGGCTTTTCGGAAGACAGAGCGAAAGAAATCATCAGTAATGCTGATGAGATGGATAAGATGATTGTCGACTATCATGACGGTTTGTCTGAGGATACACTTTGGGGATTCATTGGAAGAAAAACGCTTGAAGAGAAAAACGTTCAGTTCCCGATTCTTGATATCTTAAGTAATCAGGAAGCGCTAGGAAGAGATAAAAGCTTCTATTCTAGTTTGGACTACCTGAGCTTTCTGGATGATTATTATACAGATGAGAATATTCCGAAAATCAGAGATCAGATGATCGCCTGCGCGGCAGTGACACTTTCCAGACTTGATAAAGAAGACGGTGGCGAGACCAGCTTTGCATTTTATCCGTACGCGGAGAAACCTGATTTTGACGAGTGCCTTAGATATGCTATGTTTCAGGCGGGTGGTTACACAATCGAAAAAACATTCAAAGATAAATATATTAGTGACAAGACTATTGATGACGTAAAAGAGATAATAGAAGATGAAAAAGCAACAATGCGGAACATGATAGCTGATACAGACTGGCTTTCTGTGCATGGTAAGGAGCAGGCGAATCACAAGATTTTTTATCTTAAGGAGTACATTGGTGAAAATGGTCACACTGACGATTTGTCCGAAGTGGAACTCACTGAGAATCCATTGGAAAACTACATTGCGCTAAAAACAAGTTTGAATGACTTTCGAGATAAGCAGCTTTTAACAGATAAAACAGATAAGGAATTGTTCACAGGCTCATTTATACAGGTCAATGCATTTTACAATGCCTATAATAACAGCATTATTGTTGGGGATGGTTATCTGGAAGATGTTACCGATGCATCATATGAGGAAAAACTTGCATATCTGGGAGTTACGCTGGCACACGAGTTATCTCATGCGTATGACCCCAAAGGCAGTAACTATGACTATGAGGGCTATAATGATCCCTGGATGTCTGAAGAAGAATACGAGGAGTATTCGAATCGGACTAAGAAAATTGAAGAATTTTTCGATGGGATGGAAGTCGGAGATGGCATAAAGCTTGACGGGAAACTGGTTTGCCAGGAAGCCTTCGCTGACTTAATGGGAATGGAATGCTGCATCAGAATTCTCGGGGAAAGAGATAATCCTGATTATGACGCATTTTTCAAAGCCTACGCAAGAGAAAATGCCTGCTACTACACACAGGACGGCTTAAAGGAGGCGGTGAAGGATACACACCTTCCTTATAAGGAACGCATAAATTATATTGTTGGCCAGTTTGATGAGTTTTACGAGACCTATGATGTTGATCCGGACAGCCCTTATTATGTGCCCAAGGAGAAGAGGCTGTCGACGTTTTAATAAAAAAACGGGGACGATAAGCACATCTAAAAAAATTCAACAACATGCGGCTTGCAAGACATGGCTTAAGATAGAATACTATGGAGGAGAAAAATGTCAGCAGCAATCGATAATTACAGAAAAACAGTAGAGCAGCCCTGGGGAAGAATGTTCTATGATTTGATATACAGACAACTGAATATTCCGAGTGATAAAAAATTAAAGATACTCGATTTCGGTGCAGGTTTTTGCATAACCGCAGGCCACTATGCAAAAAGCCATGAAGTGACTGCGGTTGAGCCAAGTGAAGAAATGTACAGCCTTCGCTTTTCAGACAATGATTACACCCTGGTTCCACAGGGAGCGGAGTACCTGGAAACACTTGAAGATAACAGCTACGATGTTGTTATATGCCACAACGTTCTCGAATACGTGGATGACAGAGAGGCCTTGTTGCAGCAGTTTGTCAGGATTCTGAAAAAAGGTGGAATGCTGTCTGTAGTAAAACATAATGATCCCGGCAGAGTTATGATGTACGCAGTACTGAATGATAATCCGAAGGCAGCCCTTGAATTGTTAACGCAGGAAGGCAGTGAGAACTGCGCATTCGGAACCCGGAATGTCTACAACAACGAAACGCTTACAGCATCAATTGCAGACAAAGCAGAACTTACAGCTATGTTTGGTGTGCGAACCTTCTTTGGACTGTCCTCCAATAACGACATCAAGTTTACAGATGAGTGGTATGAGGCTATGCTTGACCTGGAAACGGAAGCGGGCAAGAAGGAAGAATACAAAAAGATTGCCTTCTTTAATCACTTGATTTTCAAGAAGAAATAAACAGCAAAATAGATTGGAAGAAAACGATGAGAATTTTATTTTTCAGACATGGTGATCCCGACTATCAGATAGACGGGCTTACGGAAAAAGGGAAGGTTGAAGCTAAGCTTCTGGCTGCGCAAATCAAGTCCTTTCACTTGGATGATGTATATGTGTCGCCGCTTGGAAGAGCGAGGCAGACCGCGGAGTATTCACTTAAGGAATTAGGGAAAGAGGCTGCGGTTTTAGATTGGCTCAAGGAATTCCCGGCGCTGTTTGATGCAAATAAGGCGGATGAAGAAACAAGACTTGCCTTTCCAAATGAACTTCATATAAATGAAGCCACAGGAGAGTATGATAAGCGCATAGTCTGGGACATCATTCCTTCATATTATATGAATCATCCTGAATTGTTTGATGCGAAAGCGTGGAGAGATTCCGAATTCGTAAAGAGTACTGACATGCCACAGATTTATGATTATGTCATAGACAGCTTTGATAAGTTTCTTTCAGACTATGGATACGAGCGCGATGGCAGCGTTTACAAGGTTAGGGAAAACAATGACAAGGTTATCGGATTTTTCTGCCATTTCGGAATCACTTCAATTATGTTGTCACATTTGTGGGGAGTGTCACCCTTTGTCACCATGCAGTTTCTTGCGATGGCGCCGACTTCCGTAACAGAGATTGTTACAGAGGAGCGCGAAAAAGGGATAGCCATTTTCAGAACCCTGAGAATCGGTGATATCACCCACCTCACTATGGGGAATGAAGCACCTGCGTTTTCAGCAAGATTCTGTGAGCGGTTTGAGAACACAGACGAGCGCCATTAACGGTAAATACATCATACCGGATACTTAACTTATCTCCCAAAATCATGTATACTGTCGAGAGATAAAAACGCAATCTACAAGATTATTCACAAGGAGAGTTCCCATGATCAAAAACTTAATTGACGGTATCAAAAAGACTGAGGCACCAATTGTTGTAGGACTTGATCCCAAGACAGACTTCATTCCGAAGAGAATTTTGGACAAGGCTCTTAATGAAAAAGGATACACAGCGGAGGCGATAGCTGACAGCTTCTTTGAATTCAATAAAGAGATAGTTGATAGCATCTGCGATCTGGTTCCGGCCGTAAAACCGCAGGTTGCAATGTATGAGCAGTTCGGACTTCCCGGGCTCATCGCCTATAAGAAGACAATTGATTACTGTCATGAAAAGGGACTCCTTGTTATAGCTGATGTAAAGCGCGGCGATATAGGCTCAACCTCAGAATCCTACGCGCTCTCACACCTCGGAGCATCCAAAGTGGGAGATACTCTCATCAAAGGATTCGATGCTGATTTTGCAACGGTTAATCCTTACCTTGGATCAGACGGAGTTAAGCCCTTCATCAACGTCTGCAACGAGTTTGACAAGGGAATCTTCGTACTTGTAAAAACTTCAAACCCCTCAAGCGGTGAGCTTCAGGATAAAATAGCGGACGGCAAGCCCCTCTACGAGACAGTCGGAGAGCTTGTTGAAAAGTGGGGACAGGATTCTATGGACGGAAGTTACAGTAATGTCGGCGCTGTCGTAGGTGCTACTTATCCCGAGATGGGCAAGGTTCTTCGCGACATCATGCCTCACGCTTTCATCCTTGTTCCGGGCTATGGAGCACAGGGCGGAAAGGGCTCAGATCTTGTTCACTTCTTTGATAAGGATGGCCTCGGAGCAATCGTAAATTCCTCCAGAGGAATCATCGCTGCATGGAAAAACGAGAAATACGGCGATCCCGCAAAAGAAGCTGTAGGAGAGGCGGCTAGAAAAGCCGTTCTCGACATGAAGGAAGACATACAGAACGCATTAAAGTAATGACCTGCGCACTCAATAAATAAAAGAAAAATACGCATTTTATCGTTACAAATCTTTAATATTTAGTTAATTGTTTATGCTTATTTCAATGTGATACAATGCACATAGCAATACAATAAAAGGAGTATGCTCAAAATGGAGAGGTATAAGGAAGAATTTATTGAATTTATGGTGGACAGCAACGTTCTTAAGTTTGGAGAGTTCACATTAAAAAGCGGACGCAAGTCTCCGTTTTTCATGAACGCCGGTGCTTATGTTACAGGAGCTCAGCTCAAGAAGCTCGGCGAGTATTATGCAAGAGCAATACATGACAATTTCGGTCTTGAATTTGATGTATTATTCGGACCTGCTTATAAGGGAATTCCGCTTACGGTTGCAACAACTATCGCCATAAGCGAGCTCTACGGAAGAGAGATAAGATACTGTTCAAACCGCAAGGAGATCAAGGACCACGGCGATAAGGGAATTCTTCTCGGAACCAAACTCAGAGACGGGGACAGAGTTATGATCATCGAGGATGTTACCACATCAGGTAAGTCCATCGAGGAGACAGTTCCGATCATAAGAGAGCAGGCAGAGGTTGATATAGTCGGAATGATGGTTTCTCTCAACAGACAGGAGAAGGGACAGGATTCCGACAAGAGCGCACTTGAGGAGATAACAGACAGATATGGATTTGAGGCCGGTGCGATCGTTTCAATGTCAGAAGTGGTTGAACACCTCTATGGCAAGAATTTTGATGGCGAGGTTATTATAAACAAAGAGATTAAGAAGGCCATCGATGAGTATTACAAGGAGTATGGCGCAGCAGGGGTATCTGCCGGCTAACTGATATATGGAGGAGAGAAAAAAGAGGCGAAAACTTAATATTAAGCTTCCGTCGTTTGGGCGCGGCAGGTACGTGTTCACCGACAAGAAGCATCCTGAAAAAGGAGTCCTTTCAGCTGCACTGGGGCTGATTTCCGTAGCCACAATCGTGTATGCCGTCATTCTAAGCTACAGGAATGGTGGGCAGGCAGAAGCAAAATACGCGGTGGCCGTGATGTTTTGTCTGGTTTATTCAATTGCAGGTCTGGTTCTTGGCATTATGTCGAGGATGGAGAGGGATATATTCAAGCTTTTTCCGAATCTGGGGATAATACTCAATGTGCTGTCGCTCATATGGGTAGGGTTGCTGTTGTACTTTTCTGTATTGTGAGGTGCAGTTTATGGACAGAAACAAGCGGAATGAGGAAATACGCAAGAGTATACAGATCGTAATACTGCTTTGCTATAGCTTGTATTCTGTTGGCCTCGCTTTGGTATCAGTACTAAATAAATGGGAGTTTTGGGCAGTTCCGATTATCTTTATCGGAACTGTCATCTGCTGGAGTCTTTATGTGTCCGGACAGTTCGAGTATAAGTTCAGGATATATGTTTTTGCCGGTTTCGTGGCACTATCTACATTCTTTTATGGTTCCCATATTTCCGAATTTTATAATTCCACACTAATAATAGTTCTGGCGATGCTTTTGTTCTCACTTACCGAGGAAAAGCCTGCGCTCAGGATTTTATTCATGATGTATGTAATGCTCTTTGCCTATCACATGATTCTCATGGCGACCGGTATGGAGAATTTCAGTGACCTGTCTGTTTCGATACTGATTCTGGATATCCTGTCGGTTATTCTGGCTGACAGGGTGGGCGGATACATCTGTGAAATGTTCTCGATTTCCAAGAAAATGGCCGATGACCTTGAGTTGGAACTAAATGACATGAAGCAGAAGTCCGAGGACTTCATGGCGAACATTTCACACGAACTGAGAACGCCCATAAACGTTGTTACCGGTCTGTCAGGTCTTATGCTCGAAGATGAGAAGGAAGAAAAAAAGAAGGCCGATTTAAATGCAATTCAGAGTGCAGGTAAAAGACTGTTTTCAAGGATTGAGGACATCCTGGACTACACCGAGATAGATACGGGCTCGCTCCTTCTCTCCGAAGAGGAGTACCGTATTTCCTCCATAGTTAACGACATAGCGACAGAGTTTCGAACCTTCAGAAGCGGAACCTGTGAGATAGTCATTGATATGGATGTTAATCTCCCTGCGAGAATGATTGGAGACGCTGGCAGAATAAAGAGAATCATAAGACATCTCATGGTAAATGCGGCGAAATTTACTGATAAAAACGGCTGCGTAAATTTACATCTTTTTGCAAGAAAAAAGGAGTACGGAGCTAATCTGTGTATCGAAGTTACGGACACAGGTATCGGAATGACGGATGATGAGAGACTTCGAGTTATAGAGGGAATGTATCAGATAGATTCCGGACGAAGCAGAAGGGCTGAGGGTATTGGACTCGGTCTTTCAATCGTGTTCGGATTTGTAAAGCAGATGGGCGGCTTCGTGAGACTTGAGAGCGAGGTGAAAAAGGGCACCAGGGTGACTGTAAGTATACCCCAGAAGGTTGTGGACGATAAGCCCAGCGTTATCCTTGATCATCCCGAAAAACTCGAGCTTGCCTGCTATCTTAGAAACGATAAGTATAAGAGCCCTGCAGTCAGAGAGTACTACAACACGATGATAATGCATACTCTTAAAGGCTTGTCGGTTCCGATTCACAGAGCTTCCGAATTTGAGGAGCTTAAGAAGCTGTGCGCCGCAAATCAGATAACTCATGTCCTCATAGCAGAGGAAGAATATCAGGAGAACAAGGATTTCTATGAAAATATGAAGTCTGACGTTTCGGTTATTGTGTCAGTTTCGGGAGGTTACAGAATACCTGCCGGCAGCAAGGTTACCTTTATCAGAAAGCCTATTTTCAGCCATTCAATTGTAAATGCTGTTAACAGAAAGATGACCGTTTGGGAATTCGATCCCGAGACCAGTGGAAAGAAGCTTGTATTCAACGGCGTAAATGCGCTGGTTGTTGATGATGAGGAGATGAACCTGCTTGTTGCGAAGGGAATTCTCGCCGGGTACGGAATGGACGCGGATGTTGTGCTAAGCGGAATGGAAGCTGTACATCTGTGTGAGAAAAAGAGCTATGATGTCATTTTTATGGATCATATGATGCCCGAAGTTGACGGCGTTGAGGCTATGAAGATGATAAGACATAACCTTGGCCCCGACGATCACACCGCAATTATTGCGTTTACCGCAAATGCCGTGAGTGGCGTCAGAGAAATGTTCATGAAGGAGGGGTTTGATGAATTTCTTGCAAAGCCCATTGAGATATCGGAGCTTGAGAGAATCCTTAAAAAGCTGCTTCCTTCAACGATGTGGGAGTATGTCACCGTTGAGAGAGATGATGAGGAAGTGGTACAGGCAGAGGGCGGATCAGGCATTAGCAGAAGCAGTGAACTTGTTACTTTAAATACCGAACAGGGTGTAAGAATCTGCCGCGGAAGCAGCGATTTTTATGAGGAAGTACTGCTTGAATTTGCCAGGGAAGCAGACGCGATTGCCGGTGAGGCGCAGGAACTCTATGACGCGAGAGACTGGGAGAATTACAGTATAAAGCTCTCGGGACTTAAGTTGTCTTCAAGAATAATCGGCGCAGACGATCTTTCCAGAAAAGCGGGAGAGATTGAGAGGGCTGCAAAGGATAAGTGGGAGGCATATATTATTGCAAACCACGAGGATTTAAAACGACAGATAGGCGCTGTAAAAGACGATATTATTCGTGTTTACGGAGGTAATGCATCATGATTTTAAAGCGCTTGTTCAAAGCTGCAAGTGATCATAACAAGACACTTCAAGAGAGACTATTCACGGTTATTCCGGTGATCGGTCTGTTTTCCATGTTCCTCCTTATTTTTATAGGCATCTTTGTTGAGGATGACATAAAAAACACATTCATTATTTCGCTTTGCCTTATAGCATTTATAGCAATAGTTGTCATTTCCAAAAAAAAGCGCAGAGTGCAGACCGGAGCTACCATAATAGCTGTGGTGCTTGTGGTTATAATGCTTCCGGCAGCATTCATATACGGAGGCGGAATCTATGGTGGATCCCCGATATGGTTCGTATTCGGCTTTGCATATATAGGAATTACGGTTGAAGGCAGAAGAAAATATGTCCTTCTTGTAGTCGGTGCGATCATGACCGGTATCTCCTACTATATCGCTTACACATTTCCCGAAAAGGTGGCGCAGCATACGCTGGAGATGGCGCACCTTGATTCCTTTGCAAGTGTTGTGCTTGTGAGTTTCCTGATTACGATAATAGTTCTTTTCCAGAATCAGGTTTACCAATCGGAAAATGATCTTATCCAGCAGCAGAAGAAGGAAATCGAAGAACTGTCCCAGACAAGGAACAAATTCTTTTCGAATGTCAGCCACGAGCTCAGAACGCCCATAGATTCAATTCTTGGATTCAATGAGCTGATCCTTAGAAGTGCAAACAACGATGAGATAGCGGAGAACGCCGAGAATATCAAGAGCGCCAGCAGACTCATGCTATCTCTTATAAATGACGTTCTGGATATGAATAAGCTTGAATCCGGAAAAATGGAGATTGTTCCTGCGGAATATGACCTTGCCGGAATGTTGTCCGAGACAGTCAATATGGTATGGGAGAGCGCTTCGAGAAAAGGGCTTGCCCTTTACGTTGACGTGGACAAGACAATCCCCAGAAAACTTATCGGAGATGACATGAGAATAGAGCAGATTCTTATCAATCTCCTTAGCAATGCCATCAAGTTTACGAATGAAGGAAGCGTTAAGATTTCCGTAAAATGGAAACCGCTTCAGAACAAGCAGATATCTATCATCTTTTCAGTAGAAGATACAGGTATGGGTATCAAGAGAGATAACATGCCATATCTGTTTGATGAGTTCAAGAGAATAAATGTCGAGCAGACCAAGGGCATTTCAGGTACGGGACTTGGCCTTGCGATTGTAAAACAGCTGACGGAGCAGATGAACGGTGAGATACAGGTCAACAGTATCTATACAAAGGGTTCGACCTTTACCGTATCGATTCCACAGGAAATTGTTAGGGATGAGCCCATAGGTGAGATGGCGCTAGAAACTCTTAAAAAGCGCGAAATGGGGCAGTTCTACAGACAGAGCTTCGAGGCTCCCGCCTGCAGGATTCTTGTTGTCGATGACAACATGATGAACAGAATCGTCACCGTCAAACTCCTGAAGGATACCAAAATGGTTATCGACCAGGCAGAGAGCGGCGCAGAATGTCTTTCAAGATGTAATGATGCAGAATATGATTGTATTTTTATGGATATCGAGATGCCCGAGATGGACGGAGTGGAGAGTCTTCGCCAGATACGCTCTCAGATTGGTGGTCTGAACAGAGAGACGCCTGTCATTGTTCTGACAGCGCATTCGTCGGCCGATGATCAGGCGATGTACAGAGCAGCGGGCTTTGACGGCTACCTGCTAAAACCGATCTCCGGAGAAATGCTTGAAAATACACTGCTTCGCGTGCTTCCGGGAGATAAGGTTCACAGGATAACTCCCACTTATATTGATCCGGAGGATCAAAAGCTCCTTTCAACCAGAGAGAAGCTTCCGATTTTGATAACGACAGAAAGTGCTGTTGATATACCTAAAGAAATGATATCTGAGCTCAGAATTCCTATTATTCCGCTCTATATCAGGACGCAGAACGGACTGTTCCTTGACGGAGTTGAGGCTGAGACCGATGGCGTCTTGAAGTACATGAAAGAGGGCGGAGCAGATAAGCTCTTTGTGGATGTTCCGTCTATTCAGGAGTATGAGGATTTCTTTGCTTCGCATCTTTCGGATGCTGAGAATATCATCCATATCAGTATGTCGGGAAAAGCCGGTGGAGCATATCATGTGGCAAAAGAGGCTGCAGCTTCTTTTGATAAGGTCACTGTGATTGATTCCGAGAGTCTATCCAGTGGTATAGGACTTCTTGTGTTTGAGGCAATACGTCTTGCCAGGGAGGGGAAAAGCGTTCAGGATTGCGTAGAGCAGCTTAATATTATAAAGAAACGTATACACACCAGCTTCCTTATCGACAATATCGATTACCTTATCAGGATGGGAAGAATCAAAAGAAAAGTCGGAGGTTTCAGCAGACTCTTTATGCTTAAGCCGGCGGTTCTCTTCCGTGACGGCAGAGGCAGCCTGGGAAGAATGATGATGGGCTCTGTGACAAAATGCCGCAAAGCCTACATTGAGGATCAGCTGACCAAGTTTGCACCTATTGACAGAAGAAGACTGTTTATAACCCATAGCGATCTTTCATCCGCGGAGATTGAGGAGATCAAGAAATGGGTAAACAATATAATGTCCTTTGAAGAGATAATTGTTCAGAAAGAATCCGCATCCATGGCAGCTATCCATGGAAGTGCGGCCTTCGGACTTTTGTACATGCTTGGAGAAACCAGAAATAATGGCTAAGGTTTTGATTGTTGATGACGCCGAAATGAATGCTGAGCTCCTTGCAGAAATCGTAGGAATGTTTGGAGTGGATTCGATGACTGCTTCCAATGGAAAGGAAGCGGTCGATTTGGTGCGCCGCGAAACCTTTGACCTTATTTTCATGGATCATCTAATGCCGGTGATGGATGGACTTGAGGCCATGGCGATTATTAAGAAGGAAAAGCTGTGTCCCTCCACGCCTGTAGTCATGGTAACCGCAAACGATTCCGCAGCTGACGGAGATATTTATAAGGAAGCCGGTTTTTCCGAGTACCTGAAAAAACCGATACCTTCTAAGGATGTCAGAGCCATTTTTATGAAATACGGCATCATCGGATGCGATGGCGAAAAGGATGAATGGAGGAAATTTTCAAAGAAAATAAAAGGTATAGATATCGAAGGGCCGATGCAGTATTTTTTGAACGACTTTTCTTTTTATACGGAGGTTTTATACGAGTATTCAAAGAACAGCACCTTCGACTGGGCTGAAAAGATGCTCACCTTTCAGGAAGTGTCGGTACTTCTGCCCGGTGTGCGCGCTGCCAAGGACGCCGCAAGGCTGATCGGAGCAGTGCAGCTTGCAGAGCTTGCTCTATCAATGGAGAGGGATATAGAAGACGGAGACGAGAAATCTTTTCTTGAGCATTTGGGGAGCTATCGTTTATTGGAAAAAAAGCTCAAGAAAACCATTTTAAAAACGGAAAGTTTAGCGCATTCTCATAGTTGATTATACAGTACATCTTATGGTAGGATTTCCGTGGTTACGTTTTTAATTTTTTGTACCATTTTATTTGGAGGAGAGATATGGCACAAGTTGGGATCGTTATGGGCTCTGACTCGGATATGCCGGTCATGGCCAAGGCAGCAGGGGTGCTTGATGAGCTGGGAATCTCGTATGAGATGAATATTATTTCAGCACATCGTGAGCCCGAAGAGTTCTTCGAATATGCGAAGAGCGCAGAAGATAAAGGTTTTAAAGTCATCATTGCCGGAGCAGGAATGGCAGCACATCTTCCTGGTATGTGCGCCGCAATTTTTCCTATGCCTGTTATCGGAATTCCCATGCATACAACTTCATTAGGTGGAAGAGATTCGCTCTACAGTATTGTACAGATGCCTTCAGGCATTCCGGTTGCTACTGTGGCTATTAATGGCGGTGTAAATGCCGGTCTTCTTGCTGCGAAGATTCTTGCAACAAGTGATGCAGAGCTTTTGGGAAAACTTAAGGACTATTCAAAAGGCCTGAAGGAAGCGGTTGTCGCAAAGGACGCACACCTTCAGGAGGTTGGATACCAGAACTATTAATATATACGGAGGAAAACATGTCAGAGCTTAACTACAAAAACGCAGGTGTCGATATCGAAGCAGGCTACAAGTCTGTTGAGATGATTAAGGGCTATGTAAAGGAGACCATGAGACCCGAAGTCCTTGGCGGCCTTGGTGGCTTTTCAGGAGCCTTTTCCCTTGCAAACATTAAGAATATGAAGGATCCGGTACTCTTATCCGGAACCGACGGAGTTGGAACAAAGATAAAACTTGCATTTCTTCTTGATAAGCACGACACCATCGGAATCGATGCTGTTGCAATGTGTGTAAATGATGTTATCTGCGCGGGTGGTGAGCCGCTGTTCTTCCTTGATTACATCGCTTGCGGCAAGAACTATCCGGAGAAAATCGCAGCAATCGTTAAGGGTGTTGCTGAGGGCTGCAAGCAGTCTGAGTGTGCACTAATAGGCGGTGAGACAGCTGAGCATCCGGGACTTATGCCCGAGGATGAGTATGACGTGGCAGGCTTTGCAGTTGGCGTTGTAGACAGAGAGGACATGATCGACGGTAGCACCATTAAAGCCGGCGATACACTTATCGGCGTAGCTTCAAGTGGCGTTCATTCCAACGGCTTTTCACTTGTAAGAAAAGTATTTGACATGACTAAGGAGAGCCTTGAGAAGTACTACGATGAGCTCGGATGTACACTCGGCGAGGCGCTTCTTGCACCTACCAAGATTTATGTGAAGATGCTCAAGAGCATTAAAAATGCAGGCGTTAAGGTTAAGGGCTGCAGCCACATCACAGGCGGCGGTTTTTATGAAAACATCCCGAGAATGCTTCCCGATGGCTGCAAGGCAGTAGTGAAGAAGGACAGCTACGAGGTTCCCGCTATCTTCAAGCTTATGCAGAAGACAGGCAATCTTGAGGAGAAGATGATGTTCAATACCTTCAACTGCGGACTTGGAATGGTTAT
Source organism: Butyrivibrio sp. WCD2001 (assembly GCF_000424485.1). Lineage (NCBI taxonomy): Bacteria > Bacillati > Bacillota > Clostridia > Lachnospirales > Lachnospiraceae > Butyrivibrio > Butyrivibrio sp. WCD2001. Next base: position 426,725 of record NZ_KE384200.1, read on the forward strand.
CGCTGTAGATCCTGCAGATGCTGACAAGACCCTTGAGGCAATCAAGGCTTCAGGCGAGAAGGCATGGATCGTTGGATCTGTAGAAGCAGGCGACAAGGGAGTGGAGATATGCTAAACATTGCAGTCCTTGTTTCCGGCGGCGGAACCAATCTTCAGGCGATAATTGATGCTGTGGAGAGCGGCAAGATTACAAATACTAAAATTGGCATGGTTTTCTCAAATAACCGAAATGCCTACGCTCTCGAGAGAGCAGCAAAGCACGGAATAAAAACCGAGGTTCTTGTTCCGAAGGAATTTGAGAACAGAGATGCTTTTAATGAAGCTTTTTACAATCTTCTGATTTCAGAGAATCCTGATCTTATCGTTCTTGCGGGCTGCCTTGTGGTGATACCCGAGAAGATCGTCAAGGCATTTAGCGGCAGGATAATCAACATCCATCCTTCGCTCATTCCGTCATTTTGCGGAACCGGTTTCTACGGTCTGAAGGTTCATGAAAAAGCGCTCGAGCGCGGCGTCAGGGTTTCAGGAGCAACGGTTCACTTTGTTGACGAAGGTACCGACACAGGCCCGATCATCCTGCAGAAACCTGTCATGATAAGACCTGACGATACAGCGAAAACTTTGCAGCAGCGCATAATGGAGCAGGCAGAATGGAAGATTCTACCCAAAGCTATCGACCTTATTGCGAACGGTAAGGTGAAGGTGGTTGACGGTAAGGTTGTTATAGAAGGTTACGACCCGGATACAATATAGTAGCCTTCCCCCTTTGGGGGAAGGTGGCACGAAGTGCCGGATGAGGGTTATAGGAGGAGAATATGAATGTATTAATAGTTGGCGGAGGCGGCCGTGAGCACGCTATAGCTGAAGCAGTTTCAAGAAGTAAACACCTTGATAAACTCTACTGTGCACCCGGTAATGCCGGAATCGCAGAACTTGCTGAGTGTGTTTCCATTTCACCCATGGAGTTCGACAAACTTGTAAGATTTGCCAAGAACATGCAGATCGACCTTACTATAGTAGGAATGGACGATCCGCTTGTTGGCGGAATCGTTGATGCTTTCGAGGCAGAGGGCCTCAGAGTATTCGGACCCAGGAAAAATGCAGCAATTCTTGAAGGAAGCAAAGCTTTTTCCAAGGACCTTATGAAGAAATATGACATCCCCACAGCTGCTTACGAGACTTTTGATGATCCGGAAAAAGCGCTTGAGTATTTACAGAGCGCAAAGTTCCCCATCGTACTTAAGGCTGACGGTCTTGCACTCGGAAAGGGCGTTCTCATCTGTGAGACAAAAGAGGATGCAGAGGCCGGTGTTCGCGAGATCATGGAGACCAAGAAGTTCGGTGATGCCGGAAACCGTATGGTTATTGAGGAATTCATGACAGGACGTGAGGTTTCAGTCCTTTCATTTGTTGACGGTAAGACAATCAAACTTATGAGTTCTGCTCAGGATCACAAGAGGGCAGGAGATGGCGACACAGGTCTTAACACAGGCGGAATGGGCAACTTTTCACCCAGCCCCTTCTATACGGAGGAGGTTGATAAGTTCTGCAAGGAACACATCTACCAGAAAACTGTTGATGCCATGAGAGAAGAGGGCAGAGAGTTCAAGGGAGTTATTTTCTTCGGACTTATGCTCACCGAGGACGGCCCCAAGGTTCTCGAGTACAACGCAAGATTCGGTGATCCCGAGGCTCAGGTTGTGCTGCCGAGATTAGAGACTGATATGATTGAGGTTTGCGAGGCAGTTATCGATGGAACTCTCGATCAGCTTGATCTTAAGTTTGAGGACAAGGCAGCAGTTTGCGTGGTTCTTGCATCCGACGGCTACCCTGTAAGCTATGAGAAGGGTAAGGAGATCACAGGCCTTGAGAACTTCAAGGGCAAGGATGGTTACTACTGCTTCCATGCCGGAACGAAGTTCGATGAGAACAGCAAAATTGTGACAAACGGCGGACGAGTTCTCGGCATAACTGCTAAGGGAGATACTCTTGCCGAGGCCAGAAAGAAAGCCTACGAAGCAACCGAGTGGGTTAACTTCGATAACAAGTACATGCGCCACGACATCGGAAAAGCCATAGACGAGGCTTGATTAGTGGGCCGCCCGCGGTATAGGTGACGTAAATTTGCGTTTTCGTCTGCGGAGTGATTTGTAAAAACTCAAAAAGAATTTATACCCCATTTCACGTTGTTCAAAGAAATCGGTATAAATTCTTTTTTTGTTTTACAAATATAACAAATGCCTTCCCCCTACGGGGGAAGGTGGCACGAAGTGCCGGATGAGGGGATTTAAATGAAACCAGCAAAATATTTCAAAAATATTACAAATAGGCTGTAAATGTAGTGGTTATGTGTTATAATGACACCAAATATTGAGTTTTTCGATATTTGAATTGAATAATTATGTGCAGGAGATCTGCACTTGTTACCGGAGGTAGAAAAGTATGTTTAGGAATAGAATTGGAAATGTGATGATTAGTGCAGCTTCCGTTCTGACGGCAGGGGCGTTGGCGCTTAGCATGCCGATATCAGCACTCGCTGCCACAGGAACCATAACCTCATCCAATGTTAAGGTCAGATCCGAGGCGAGTACGTCATCTTCACAGGTATCAAGTCTTGATTCTGGGGACAAGGTTGATATCGTTGATGAGACTACTGATTCTCAGGGATATGTATGGTACAGAATATACATTAACGATACTGAATTCGGATATGTAAGAAGTGACCTGGTTTCCAAGGAAGGAGCAACACCGAGTACTGATGCTGCAACTTCAACAGCAGCTCAGCCTGAGACTCAGGTTACAGCTGTAGATGCACAGACAGCTACAATTACTGTTGCTAGTGCAAATGTCAGAAGCGGAGCAGGTACAGGATACAGCTCAGTAGGAACAGTTAAGAACGGCGATGCAGTTACCGTAACCGGTGAGGCTACAGGAACTGACAATAATAAATGGTACCAGATACAGTTTGGAACCAGCGGAAGAACAGGTTTTGTTCGTTCAGACCTTCTTCAGATAGGTGCTCCGGCAGCAGCTGACGGAGGCGAGGCAGCTCCAGCAGATGGTGAGCAGCCTGCAGAGGGCGAAGCAGCACCTGAAGGTGCAGAAGCAGCTCCCGTAGAGGGAGAACAGCCTGTAGAGCAGCCCGCAGCAGAGCCTGCAGTTGTAGGAAACGGCGAGTTTTCACTTGCATATAAGGATGACGGAACAGGCACCGAAGTTTGGTACCTCTATGATAATGTTGAAGGAACACAGGTTAAGCTTAGCGACCTTCTTGATTATGCTAAGGCAGGACAGCAGTCCAAGGCACTTGAGGCACAGGTTAAGAAGCTCAAGGGTGCCCTTATCGGTATGGCAATTGTAATTGCTATTCTGGTTCTCGGAGTTCTTCTTCTCATCTACAAGCTTCGTGATTACATGTACTACGAAGATGAAGAGGATGAGGGAACAGCTCAGAAGAAGCACAAGTATGACGATATTCCGTCCCAGAAACCCGCTAAGAAGTTCTTTGACAGAGGTGAAACAGATCGCGGCAGCAACGGCAGAACAGTAGCTGACAGCAAGAGAACAGTAAGCCCTTCAGCTCCCAGAAAGAGCGCACCTATGGGTTCCGCAGCTTCTCTTCTTACACCCGACAGACCGTCAGGAAGAACGGCTTCTGAAGTAAAGCCGGAGCGTCCCGCACCTTCACGTGAGCGTGCAGAGCAACCTAAACCGGGACAGACCATCACTCCCAATAATAAGGGTAGAGGCTCTCGTAACTTCCTTCTTGATGATGAGGATTTCGAGTTTGAATTCCTTGATCTGGATGATGATGACAAACCCTAAATACTTAACGAGGTACTAATTACACGAAGTATTCTTTTACCGCACGGCGCGCCGTGCGGTTTTTTTGTTGTATTTAGGAAATTACTTCTATTGACTTTAAATTCCTCTTTGTTATACTAGATGTATCACAGAAAAGGAGGCGAAAATGGTAATCCAGATTGATTTTAACAGTGATGAAGCGATATATGTACAGCTGTGCAATCAGATTATTATGGGAATTGCCACGTCTCAGTTCAGGGAGGGTGAGCAGCTCCCCAGTGTGAGACAGCTTGCTGAGATGATTGGTATTAATATGCATACCGTCAATAAGGCGTATTCCATATTGCAGCAGGAGGGATTCGTCAAGATTGACAGAAGAAGAGGTGCCATCATTGCAATCGACTTGAACAAGCTTGAGGCACTGGATGAGGCGCATGACATGCTAAGCGTCGTTCTGGCGAGGGCCATGTGCAAGGGCGTCACCAGGAATGAGATTCACGAGCTCGTTGACAGCATCTACGAGCAGTATGAGTGATGAATATCTCATCAAACAATTCTAAGAAATAATACTTGAACAGGTTACCCACGGGGCATTTTTTCATAAGAGAACCCTGATACAGGTAACAGGAAGGAGTTTACTTGAATAAAGAATATACAGAGAAGGCCCAGGAAGCGCTCAAGCTCGCAAGGAAGACAGCGAGAACCTTAAAGCTCAACTATGTGGGTACCGAACATCTTCTCATAGGACTTATAAAAACCGGAGGCTGTGTGGCTTCCAGAATCCTTATCGATAACGGCATCAATGAAGATAAGATGATGGACATCATAAGGGACCTGATCGTTGAGGGCGGCAATCTGACGCTTCTTGATAAGGAGGGCTTTTCACCCAGAGCCGAGAACGTTCTGGAGGAGGCCGAGAGACAGGCGGACAGATTCCATGCAGACAGAATCGGTACAGAGCACATCCTTCTCGCACTTATTAAGGAAGGCGAGAACGTTGCAGTGCGCCTTATCGGTACCATGAATGTGTCTATCCAGAAGATATATGCGGAGACGCTGGCAGCAATGGGTGAGGACGCCAATCTGGTAAAAGAAGACCTCGGAAGGAAAAACAATTCCAAGAAAAAGGCATCAACCCTTGAGCAGTACAGCCGCGATCTTACAGCACTCGCAGCAGATAACAAGCTTGATCCCATCATCGGAAGAAATAATGAGATTCAGCGCGTGATCCAGATACTCAGCCGCAGAACCAAGAATAATCCCTGCCTTATCGGTGAGCCCGGTGTAGGAAAAACGGCAGTGGTTGAGGGACTTGCCCAGAGAATTGTGGCAGGAGATGTTCCCTTTACAGTACAGAATAAGCGTCTTCTGACACTGGATCTTTCAGGAATGATCGCAGGTTCAAAGTACAGAGGAGAATTCGAGGAGAGAATCAAGAGAGTTATTCGCGAAGTTATCGATGACGGCAACATCATCCTTTTTGTTGACGAGATGCATACACTTATCGGTGCGGGTGGTGCTGAGGGTGCTATCGACGCATCCAATATCTTAAAGCCTTCACTTGCGAGAGGCGAGATCCAGATGATCGGTGCGACCACCATCACTGAGTACCGCAAGTATGTGGAGAAGGATGCCGCTCTTGAGAGACGTTTCCAGCCCGTAAACGTCGAGGAACCCGACAGAGACGAATCTCTTGCAATCCTCAACGGAATTGTGGGCAAGTACGAAGAGCATCATCATGTGAAAATTACACCTGAAGCAATTCAGGCAGCGGTTGATCTCAGCAGCCGTTACATAAATGACAGAAACCTTCCGGATAAGGCCATCGACCTTATAGATGAGGCTTCTTCCGCAGTAAGGCTTCGCTTAACCGGAGCTCCTTCGGGCATCCGTGAGATGGAGCAGCAGATTAGGGAGATGGATTCTGAGGTTGAGAATCTTCTGGCAAAAGAGGATTTTGCAGGTGCGGGAGAAGTGCATCGCAAACAGGAAGCCCTTATCAAGAAGTACAACCGCAAGAAGAACGCTGAGAACAAGAGAGAGAAGGATTCCGACTACATCGTTACCGAGAATGACATCGCGGAAGTTGTTGCTATGTGGACCAAGATTCCGGTTAAGAAGATTGCGGAGAAGGAATCCGAGAGACTCCTCAAGCTTGAGAAAATCCTTCACGAGAGAGTCATCGGCCAGGAGGACGCAGTTGTTGCGGTTTCCAAGGCAATCAGAAGAGGCAGGGTAGGCCTTCAGGATCCCAACAGACCTATAGGTTCCTTCCTTTTCCTGGGACCCACCGGTGTAGGTAAGACAGAGCTGTCAAAGGCTCTTGCTGAGGCGATGTTCGGCGACGAGAACGCTCTTATAAGAGTTGATATGTCGGAGTACATGGAAGGTCATTCCGTATCCAAGATGATCGGTTCACCTCCGGGATATGTGGGTTATGACGAGGGCGGCCAGCTTTCAGAGAAGGTCAGACGCCATCCCTATTCCGTAATCCTCTTTGATGAGATAGAAAAGGCACACCCTGACATCTTCAATGTGCTGCTGCAGGTGCTTGACGACGGACATATAACTGACGCCAAGGGACGCAAGGTGAGCTTCAAGAATACGATCCTTATCATGACTTCAAACGTCGGAGCCCAGAGAATCGTTGAGCCCAAGAGACTTGGTTTCGACACCGCTTCCGATGAGAAGAAGGATTATGAAAACATGAAGAGCGGGGTTATGGAGGAGGTTAAACGACTTTTCAAACCCGAGTTCATAAACCGTATCGATGAGATCATGGTATTCCATCCTCTCAATGAGAAAGAAATGATGGAGATCGTTACCCTGCTTAGCAAGAATCTCTCCAAGAGATGCAAGGATCAGCTGGGCATCGACCTTGTGATGTCACAGTCTGTAAAGCAGTTCCTTGTAAAGAAGTACTCAGATGCCAAGATGGGTGCGAGACCTCTTAAGAGAGCCATTCAGTCCGTAATTGAGGACGCGATGGCAGAGGAGCTTTTGAAGGGCAAGATTAAGCGCGACAGCAAGGTTACGATCGGCCTTAAGGATGAAAAGGTAGTATTTACGCAGAAGGATGCGGAGAAGCCCGCGGCTAAGAAGGCTGCTGCAAAAAAGACTCCTGCAAAAAAGGCTCCCGCAAAGAAGACTGCAGCCCGGAAAACTCCGGCTAAGAAAACTGTCTCCAAGAAAAGCAAATGATTCATAAATATTTAATATAATTATTGATTCGGATGCTTTATAATTATATCAGTAAAAACATTTTGTACTATTACAAAGGACGTCAGCAGTTCCTCAAATGCCGCTGATGCCCGGAGTAATCAAAACAGGAGGTAGAAAATGGCTGTCGTAGAGCAGTTGCTGAGGACGGAAGCTGATGGAACCTTCAGCTTTGGTAATTATGAGTTGCCGGAGAAGAAAAAGCTCGATAACTTCGAGTATGAGGGCAATATTTTAAAGGTTAAGACCTTCAAGGACATTACCAAGCTTGAGCAGAATGAGATGTTCCTATATGAATCAGTTCCGGGAACAACGGTTACACACTTCAAGGAAAAGGAGGACGGTGTTTCTTTTGAGGTTGAAGGACCGGGAGATGCACAGATAACAGTCGGACTGGAGGAGAATACTGATTACCACATTCTTGTGGACGGTAAAAATATCGGACCGATGCAAACAGGAGTAGGAGGCAAGCTGAGCTTCAGTGTTCCGCTTGGAAACGCTCCATCAAAAGTAGAAATTCATAAATAAAATATGAAAGAGGGCTGCGATGCAGCCCTCTTTATATATGATACAAGATTGGTGTAGAATGAAGACTATGATGCACTTCAAAAACTATGGAAAGCAAGGATATTATATGCCGGGAGAAAAATTGGCACTCATTAAAAATCGCATAAAAGATGATATCCGGCATAATGGCCTTCCGATACTGGTAATTGTGTTTGCATGGTTTGCGGTCACATTGATTTTTCATCGTTTCTGCCCCATGGTGATTGTGACAGGCTTCCCATGCCCCGGGTGCGGGATGACGAGAGCACTTATCAGTTTCATCACGCTCCATCCGATAAGGGCGATGCAGTACAATCCTTCGTATCCGTTTTGGATCGTGGTGCTGATAATAGGAGCTTATCAGCGATATGTTCAGGGGAAGAGGTTTAATTCTTTGAAATATCCGCTGATAATAGTTGGATGCATAACGATAGGTGTATATGTATGGCGGCTGACGCATTCATTCCCCAGTACAGAGCCGATGGTTTATACTCACCAGAATTTTTTGGCTTTTATCAGTCCTAAGTACGATAGTGCAGTAACATCTTTTTTTCAATAAAAAATACAAATATAAAAGAAAAGGTAATGAAATAAATTATGGCAACAAAGATAAAAACAGTATTCTTCTGTCAGAGCTGCGGTTATGAGTCCGCAAAATGGATGGGGCAGTGTCCCGGCTGTAAGGAGTGGAACAGCTTCGTGGAGGAGACGATAAAACCCTCGGTGACAGGAAAAACATCCAAGAGAAACATTAGCGGTATTGCAGGAAGCGGCGAGGCGCAGAATAAGCCTATGAAACTTTCGGAGATCACTCTTAATGAAGAGGACAGATTTGATACACACATAGGTGAACTTAACAGAGTTCTCGGAGGAGGCCTGGTCAAGGGCTCCCTTACACTTGTGGGCGGCGATCCCGGAATCGGTAAATCAACCCTGCTTCTTCAGACAGCAAGGCTCCTTGCGGCTGACAAGAGAAAAGTTCTTTACATTTCGGGAGAGGAATCGCTCCAGCAGATTAAACTTCGTGCCAACAGAATTGGCGAGTTCACAGACGATATGACATTGCTGTGCGAAACAGATCTCGGAACGATCGAGGAGACCATCAGAAGGCAGAATCCGGATGTCGTCATTATCGACTCAATTCAGACGATGTTCAATGAAAACGTAAGCTCTGCTCCCGGCAGCGTATCCCAGGTAAGGGAGTCAACGGCTGTTCTTATGCGTATTGCCAAGCAGCTTGGGGTCTCGATTTTCATTGTTGGACATGTGACAAAGGAAGGAACCGTGGCAGGTCCCAGAGTCCTCGAGCACATGGTGGATACCGTGCTCTACTTCGAGGGTGACAGACATGCCTCATACAGAATATTAAGAGCTGTTAAAAACCGCTTTGGCTCCACAAACGAGATAGGTGTATTCGAGATGAGGCAGGAAGGACTTGCGGAAGTCGAGAATCCTTCGGAGTTCATGCTTGAAGGAAAGCCGGAAAATGCCAGCGGTTCAGTGGTTACCTGCTCCATCGAGGGAACAAGACCGATTCTTATAGAGATTCAGGCGCTGGTAAGTCACACCAATTTTAATTTCCCAAGGCGCCAGGCGAACGGAACCGATTACAACCGCGTGAACCTGCTTATGGCAGTTCTCGAAAAACGAGTGGGACTTGAACTCTCATCATACGATTGCTATATAAACCTCGCAGGTGGAATGAAGCTCATAGAGCCGGCACTCGACCTTTCGATGTGTATGGCAATTGTATCGAGTTTCCGCAACAGACCTATTCCGGATGACGTGATTGCCTTCGGTGAAGTCGGACTCTCTGGAGAGGTGCGCTCTGTTAATATGCCTGACATCAGAGTGTCAGAGGCAGCAAGACTGGGCTTTAAGACCTGCCTGGTTCCAAAGTCCGCAGAGGCAAAACTTAAGAGTGCTTTCAAGGATATTAAGATCATCGGAGTTTCTTCAATTCAGGAAGCGGTTGGCATGATAAGGTGATTCGTAAATCGCTGCCGGCCCAAATGGTAGTTGACATAATTACTTTAATACTGTAAAGTTTTAACTAATTACATTGTATACATGTATAAGCAACTATTAATTTGCGTAACATAGTATATGTAACATTCGTAAAAACGAGGAGGACAAATTATGAAGAAGATGAAGAGTGTGATCAGTTTACTTGCAGCATCAGCACTTCTTGCAGGAACAATTGCAGGTTGCGGCGGCAATGCAGGCGGTAACACAGCATCTACAGGAGAGGGCACAGCTACTGAGAGTTCAGCAAGCGGAGCTACTTTTAAAATCGGTTCAATCGGACCTCTTACAGGTGGTGCTGCTGCATATGGTCTTGCTGTTGTTAATTCGGTAGAACTTGCAGTAAATGAGATCAATGCTAACGGTGGTATCAACGGATATCAGGTTGAGATGAAGGGTGAGGACGACGAGCTTAACGCAGAGAAGTCCGTAAACGCTTATAACACACTTAAAGACTGGGGTATGCAGTTCCTTGTTGGTTCAACAACAAGTGCATGTTCGCTCGCAGTTAGTGAGAACACACATGAGGACAATATGTTCCAGCTTACACCTTCAGCTTCAGCTGCTGACTGCGTAGCTTATGACAATGTTTTCCGTGTATGCTTCTCAGATCCTAACCAGGGACTTGCTTCAGCACAGTACATCGGAAGCCACAAGCTTGCATCTAAGGTAGCTATCATCTACGACAGCTCAGATGTATATTCATCAGGTATCTATCAGACATTTGCACAGGAAGCTGTTAATCAGGGATTTGACGTAGTTTCTGCTGAGGCTTTCACAGCTGATTCCAAGACAGACTTCTCAGTTCAGCTTCAGAAGGCCAAGGACGCAGGCGCAGAGCTCCTGTTCCTTCCTATCTACTACACAGAGGCATCTCTCATCCTTACACAGGCTAACACAATGGGATATGCTCCCACATTCTTCGGTGTAGATGGTATGGACGGTATCCTTACTGTTGAGAACTTCGACACATCACTTGCAGAGGGGCTTATGCTTCTTACACCTTTCGCAGCTGATGCAACAGATGATCTTACAGTTAACTATGTTAAGAACTACAAGGAAAAATACGGTGAGACACCTAACCAGTTCGGCGCAGATGCTTATGATGCAGTTTACATCATTAAGCAGTGCCTTGAAGAGGCAGGTGCTACACCTGATATGAGCGTGAGCGATCTCTGCGAAGCAGTTAAGGGTAAAATCGTTACAATCACAGCTTCAGGTCTTACATCAGACACTATGACATGGGATGCAAGCGGCGAGCCTAACAAGGAGCCTAAGGCTGTTGTTATTAAGGACGGCGCTTACGTTACAGCAGAATAATAGTGTTATAAAAGATTATTTTTTGATATAATTTTCATATCGCGAGGTGGCGAGGAATGCTGTCAAAGGCATTCCTCGTTCCATATTTACAAATCTTTGTTGGAGGAAATATGAGCTTCTTGATCTATCTGATTAACGGACTTAGTCTGGGGAGTATCTATGCTATTATCGCCCTTGGCTACACTATGGTATACGGAATTGCCAAAATGCTGAATTTTGCACACGGTGATTTCATCATGGTGGGATGTTATGTCATTTTTACAATCTGTTCCACATTAAGTGGCAATACCGTCGTGGGACTTATCGCCGCAGTGATTTTGTGTACACTGCTCGGAATCACAACGGAGAAGGTGGCATACAAGCCCCTGAGAGGCGCAGCTTCTCCTCTGGCTGTTCTTATAACTGCAATTGGTGTCAGTTATTTTCTTGAAAATCTTGCTCTTCTTATTTTCGGAGCAGATATCAAATCGTTTTCATCGGTTGTTTCATGGCAGGGACTTTCCTTTGCAGGTGGTGATCTGAAAATCCAGGGAGTAACAATTATTACCATCCTTTCAAGTGTGGTAATCCTTATTGTGCTTCAGCTTTTCATCCACAAGACAAGAGAAGGTCAGGCTATGCTTGCTGTTGCCGAGGACAAAGGCGCAGCTATGCTCATGGGAATAAATGTAAATAAAACCATTTCCCTTACCTTTGCAATAGGTTCAGCTCTTGCTGCTATCGCGGGAGCACTTCTTTGCTCAGCATATCCGTCGCTTTCACCTTACCTTGGTGCGATGCCCGGAATCAAAGCCTTCGTGGCAGCGGTATTCGGCGGAATCGGATCAATTCCAGGCGCAATGATCGGAGGACTGGTGCTCGGTATAGTTGAGATTCTCAGCAGAACCTACATCTCCTCACAGCTTTCGGATGCGATTGTTTTCGGAATCCTCATTGTAGTGCTGCTCGTTAAACCTACGGGATTATTAGGTAAAAAGATTCAGGAAAAGGTGTAACCGCCATGACAAAGAAAAAATTCAAAGACCAACTTATAACTTACGGAATCGTGATCGCGTTATATCTGATCATGGAGATACTTATGAAAACCGGCAACCTTTCAAGCCATTTGAAGGGACTACTCGTACCCATGACCTATTATGCGGTTATTGCCGTTGCGCTTAATCTCTGCGTCGGAATCCTCGGAGAGCTAAGTATAGGCCACTGCGGATTTATGTGTATAGGTGCATTTGCGAGTGCTGTTTTCTCAAAACTGACTCAGAATACTCTGCCGGCAGCGCCGAGATTCTTCCTGGCATTTGTTGTGGGAATCGCATTTGCTGCGCTGTTCGGATTTTTGATAGGAATTCCGGTACTAAGACTTAAGGGAGACTACCTCGCCATCGTCACTCTGGCTTTTGGTGAGATTATCAAAAACGTTATAAATGCAATCTACTTCGGTGTTGATTCAAAGGGACCTCACATTTCACTGAATAATGTAATGGATCTCGGAATGGAGCCCGACGGACAGGTAATAATAAACGGAGCCATGGGAATCACAGGTACCCCCAGAGATGCGAACTTTACCATCGCAATTGTTGTACTTTTGCTTGCACTTTTCGTGGTACTTAACCTCATGAACTCGAGGGACGGACGTGCTATCATGGCAGTTCGTGACAACAGTATCGCGGCTGAATCCGCAGGCATCAATGTCACCAAGTATAAAATGCTTGCCTTCACAATTTCGGCTGCAATTGCAGGTGCTGCAGGCGTGCTCTTTTCACACAATATCACATCACTTACGGCGACCTCACAGTACTTTGGATATAATGCTTCCATCATGATCCTTGTGTATGTGGTGCTTGGCGGAATCGGAAATATCAGGGGCTCAGTCATTGCGGCTGCGATCCTGTACCTTCTTCCCGAGATGCTCAGAGGTCTTAACACCTACAGGATGCTGATCTACTCAATCGTGCTTATTGCAATGATGCTCTTTAACTGGGCACCCGCAGCGATAGAGTGGAGAGAAAAAGTAGCTCACAAATTTATTAAAAGGAATGCGTAATTATGACATTACTTCAGGTTAACAATTTAAGTATTGCGTTTGGAGGACTTCGTGCCGTTGATGACTTTTCCCTTGAGATACAAAAGGGCGAGCTCTACGGACTCATCGGACCTAACGGTGCAGGAAAGACCACGGTATTCAACCTTCTTACAGGTGTTTACAAGCCGAACGAAGGCATTATCCGCCTCGACGGTGAGGACATCACAAGGAAAAATACCATCGAGATAAATCACGCCGGAATCGCAAGAACTTTTCAGAATATCAGACTGTTTCACCAGATGTCGGTGATCGACAACGTTAAGGTCGGACTGACCGAGCGCTTCAAGTACAGCACACTTGAGAGTGTCTTGCATCTCGGAAAATACAGAAAGCTTGAAAAAGAAATGGACGAGGAGGCTTTAAAGCTCCTCAAGGTGTTCGATCTTGATAAGGAGAGGGACGTCCTTGCAAGCAACCTCCCCTACGGTAAGCAGAGAAAGCTCGAAATCGCAAGAGCTATGGCAACATCACCAAAGCTCCTTCTTCTCGATGAACCCGCGGCAGGCATGAACCCCAACGAGACAGCAGAGCTCATGGAGACCATCGCTCTAGTCCGCAAGGAATTCGACATGACGATCCTACTGATCGAGCATGACATGAAGCTCGTGTCCGGAATCTGTGAGAAGCTCACAGTACTCAACTTCGGCCGGGTATTAAAACAGGGCGAGACCAAGGAAGTTTTGCAGGATCCGGAAGTAATTAAGGCGTACCTTGGTGAATAACAGATAGAATACACTCTCTGCCTTCCCCCACTGGGGGAAGGTGGCACGAAGTGCCGGATGAGGGGTTAGGAGAACAAATGTCTTTACTTGATGTAAAAAATCTAAGCGTAAACTACGGCGTTATAAAGGCCCTCAAGGGCATCTCTTTTCATGTAGATAAGGGAGAAATCGTAGCTCTTATCGGTGCAAACGGCGCCGGAAAAACAACAACACTTCATACACTCTCGGGACTTCTTAAGCCCTCGGAGGGTGAGATAATCTATAAGGATAAAAATCTTGTGACAACACCGGGGCACAAAATCGTATCTCTTGGAATGGCGCAGGTACCCGAAGGCAGACGCGTTTTCGCGGATATGACCGTTTTACAGAATCTGAAAATGGGAGCTTATACCAGAAACGACGCCGCGGAATTCCAATCAACCCTTGAAATGGTATTCAAGAGATTCCCGAGACTTGAGGAGAGGCAGAACCAGATATCGGGAACACTCTCAGGCGGTGAGCAGCAGATGCTTGCAATGGGTCGCGCACTCATGTCACATCCTGATATAATATTAATGGATGAACCTTCAATGGGACTTTCACCGATATTTGTAAATGAGATTTTCAGTATCATCGAGGACGTGAACAAGGATGGCGTTACCGTGCTCCTTGTTGAGCAGAACGCGAGAAAAGCATTAACTATCGCCGACAGAGCTTATGTCCTCGAGACAGGAAGCATCGTCAAGGAAGGTCCGGCAAGCGATCTTCTCAACGACGAAGCAATTAAGAAGGCATATCTGGGAGAGTAAACATGAAAAACATCGTCATCACTATCGCAAGACAGTACGGCAGCGGCGGACGCACCGTAGGAAAAATGCTCGCTGAGGAGCTTGGCATTCACTATTATGATAAGGAACTTTCCAAGGTTGCATCAGACATCAGCGGAATAAACGAAAGCTATTTTGTCGATGCCGACGAGAAAGTGAGAAACAACTGGAAGAACAAGATAGCGCTGGGGCCCAAGGTTTATGACGGAAAAGTAAAAAAGCCGGGCGATTATAATGTTGCCTCAGATGAGGACATTTTCAGCTATCAGGCAAATGCACTTAAGATGCTTGCCGTAATGAAAGAGCCCTGCGTAATCATCGGACGCTGTGCAGATTTTGTGTTGAAGGATTACGACAATGTCATGAGCGTATTTGTTCATGCTGATCAGGATTTCCTCATGCAGGAAGCAGGCAAGGTTCAGCCCCTCACGGGAAAGGACCTTGAAAAATATATTGCTCAGATTGATAAGGCAAGAGCAGACTACTATGAATATCATACAGGCCATGTCTGGACCGATGCTTTGAATTATGACCTCTGTCTCGACAGTGGTAAGCTTGGTTTTGAAAAGTGCGTTGAAGCTATCAAGGCCTACGCAAGAGTCAGATTTGGCGAGGACTGCTTTGACTGATAATTTAGGATAATTATATAAAGCAAGAAACCAGACATCGCATATTAAGCGGAGGTTGGGGGATAAAATGAAGAGCATATGCATCGATGACAGTTGGATTTTCAGAAGAAGCTTTATTGATTCACTTGGAATGCTGGAGGAGGACCCGGGTGAAATAGTTAATCTTCCTCATGATGGAATGATAGGAACACCGGTTTCACCGGATGCGCCTGCTAAGTCTGACAGCGGGTATTTCAAAGGCGGTCTCACAAATTATACTAAAAACATTTTTATTCCCAAGGAATGGGAAAAAGGCTGCGTAGGTCTTTCTTTTGACGGTGCAATGATGAATGTGACAGTTGATGTAAACGGGTGTAAGGTTGGCAGCCGGCACTATGGCTATGCTCCGTTTTATGTAGATCTTACGGATTACGTAACCTTTGGAGAGGAAAACCGGATAACGATAAACTGCAATACCAGTATGCATGTTAACTCACGCTGGTATACAGGATCAGGACTTTACAGAGGAGTTATGATCTGCTGCGGGCCCAGAGTGCATGTTGTTCAGAACGGAGTTTTTGTATACACGAAGGAAGTGAGTGAGGGAAACGCTTTTCTGGAGGCCAATGTGGAAGTTCAAAATTCCACGACAGAAAACAGTCTGGTTGAAGTTACTGTGTCAATTTGTGAAGAGGATACCGGTGCTGTAAAGACTACTACGAAACGCGTTATACAGATAAACCCCGGAAAAACAGAGAACGCCAGAATGGCAATGATTTTAAATAATCCAAAACTTTGGGATGCGGATAATCCGAATCTATACAGAGTAAAGACAAGTGTTAAGAGCCTTGGAGTATACCGTACACATTTCATTCCAAAGAAAAACGATGAGATTGATGAGGCTGAGACACTTTTTGGAGTTCGAACAATCACTGCGGATGCAATAAGAGGACTAAGGATTAACGGGAAGTCAGTAAAACTCAAAGGCGGCTGCCTTCATCATGACAATGGACTTCTTGGTGCTGTTTCTTTATATGAGACTGAAGCAAGAAAGATAAAAAAGCTCAAGGAATTAGGTTTCAATGCTGTACGAACTGCGCATAATCCGCCATCTGCAGCTCTGATAGAGGCCTGTGACAGACTCGGAATGTATGTATTCGATGAGGCCTTTGATGCGTGGGGAATGGCAAAGAGAGGTGGAGATTATAGTCAGTTCTTTGATACAGACTGGAAAAGGGATCTGACTGATTTTGTCCGAAGAGATAGAAATCATCCTGCTGTTATCCTATGGTCAACGGGAAATGAGATACCGGAGAGAGGGGGACTTGATAACGGCTATACACTTGCAACGCAGCTTGCGGAGACTATCAGAGTGCTGGACGGATCAAGACCTGTAAGCAACGGAATTTGTTCCTTCTGGAGTGGCCTGGATGACAAACTTATGAAAAATCAGAGTCAGGAGCAGAATTCCGCAAATGGTCTTAATGACGGAAGCTGGGAGACGATGACGGAACCCTTCACCAACGGGCTTGATATAGTGGGATACAACTACATGGAGGATATCTATGAGCGCGATCATAAGATGTTTCCTGAAAGAGTAATACTGGGATCAGAGAATTTTCCTAAAGAAGTAGGCTTTAGATGGCCTCTTGTGGAAAAACTGCCCTACGTAATAGGAGAGTTCACGTGGACTGCATGGGATTATATCGGAGAAGCCGGAATAGGAAAGGCTGATTATATTGAAGCCGATGACGAGCGTGTAAAGACAGGTGGCTGGTATCTTATGCCTCCGAGCGGATCACCATATCCCTGGCGTCTTGCCAATGATGCCGATTTTGATATTACGGGACACATGCTGCCACAAGGTGCGTACAGAAGCATCGTCTGGGGAAGCGGGAAAACACATCTGTTTTCAATGCATCCTGATACTTATGGAAAGACTGAGATGATGACACTGTGGGGATTCCCGGCACTGGCTTCATGCTGGAATTATGCAGGATATGAAGATGAGCCGGTAAGACTTGCCGTATTCTCAAATGCGGATGAGGTTGAAGTATTCGTGAACGGCAAAACACTCGGAAGAAAGCCTGTATCTGTTGAACGTCCTATGCCGAATTGCGCATTCTTCGATACAACATATGAACCCGGAAAAGTGGAGGCAATAAGCTTCTTAGACGGAAAGGAAGTAAGCAGGGATATTTTAACAACTACAGGAGAGCCTGACCGTATACGTCTTGTTCCCGAAAAGAAAGAGATGAAGGCTGACGGTCACGATCTTATTTATGTCGGAATAGAAATTGTTGATGGCGAAGGAAATATAATTCCCGATGCAGAAATTGCAATAGAAGCTAAACTGACGGATGATGCTGAGACCGAGCGAAATGAGGAGAGGCATGATATTGCAGTCCTTTCAGGGTTTGGCTCAGCAAATCCGGTAACCGAGGATAATTACACCGATGGAAGAACCGTAACATTCCGTGGCCGGGCGATGGCTATTATCCGCGCCGGATATGAAAAGGGCCAGGAAACGCTTGAAATCTCTGCGAATGAGCTTCCTTCGGTTGAAGAGCATTTTGATATAGCATGAAAAACAGTTTAATCACCCAATTACCACCATTTGGCGGTAGTAAGAAATAATAGATTCTTTTACAATGGTTATATATCATTCTATACTAAATATCGCAATTTTATCGACGAAGTATTAGTGATACAATATTGTGGAAGGCTATTATTGCCGGGGGAGGGTGTGATTGGACAGATTTGGGTTAACAAATAAAAAAGTGCTGGCTATCCTTTGCGGGATAGCTGTAGCGGCTTTTGTTTTCGATATCTATAAACCACTGTATCCATATGTTGATCATATTTCATCCATTTTGTACAGCATGCTGTTCATCGCCTGGGGACTGATGGTCAGGCGCAGAATCCTTAATGGTGCAATCAAAAAAAGACTTCTCTATGTCTGCGGCTTTATGGTCGTTCTTTTTGTTCTGCGCGTATCCAGATTTAATTTCTTTGATGATTGCCCTATTATAAGCACATATATTTGGTATGCCTACTATATACCTATGACGGCAATTCCGCTCCTTGGCATGATGGCGGCACTGTACACTGAGCCTGTCAGAAGCATAAAGCGTGTCCGAATAGCTGAGCGGATATTAATAGTGGCAGAGGTCATGCTGGTGATATTTGTCATGACGAATTCTTTTCATAAGCAGGTATTCAGTTTCTACGGTGAGGAACCTATTGAATACAGCAGAAAATGGGGATATGTTCTTGTCTTTGCATGGATGGCAGTACTGGGTATAGGCTCACTTGTTGTTTTCATGAAAAGATGCAGCATTTCATCAGCCAGAAAATCCTGGTATATTCCTGCAATATGGCTTGTGATAGGAATGTCCCTGCTTGTTATTTATATTGTTGTAGGCGGTTCGCCGGTTCTTTTTGGACAAAAAATATATCATCTTCAGGAAGCATTCTGCTTCCCGTTTATCACGATTTTTGAAAGTGGAATTCAGATAGGCTTTATTCCCGCAAACACTGGGTATGAGCTTTTGTTTGATTACTCCGGAATAAATGCGGCTATCTGCGATGCTGACGGCAGGGCAATTTTGACTTCTAAAAACTGGAATCCCAATGAAAAGGACAAGGATCATAGAATAAAAAAGGAATTTATTTCGGGAGGATACATAAACTGGGTTGTAGACATGTCATCTATAAACAGGCTGAACGAAGAAATCTCGGAGGTAACCGAGGAGCTTGAGGAAGAGAATGACCTCATTCGTCAGGAGAATGAAGTTCGCGCCCAGCGTGTGAGATTTGAGACCAAGAACAGACTTTACAACAGTATAGCTAATGCTGTAAGGCCGCAGGCTGCACGTGTCTATGAGCTTTTGGAAAAGGACGAAAGCGGAACTGTTTCAAGGGCGAATTTGATTTATGCAACTTTCTTAAGTGCATTCATAAAGCGTATGGGAAATCTTATGCTTATATCCGATGAGAACCCCACTGTTTCAACCGCGGAGCTATGCCTGGCTATCAGGGAATCCATGGACTATATGGGGCTTAAAGGTATTAGCTGCGAACTTATGGAATACATGGTGGAAGATATGCCATCTTCGTTTATAATATTTACATACGATCTTTTTGAGAAACTGATGGAAGATGCATGGGACAGCATTCATTCATGCATGGTCAGACTAGAGAAAAACGAACGCTTTGAGATTACCATAATCTTTGACTCGCCTGTATGCACTATTACTCAGGACTGGAAGAAGAGCGAGCTTACGGAGTTTGGAAGCAGGCTTTCTATCCGAAACGAAGATGATACTTTCTATGTGACTGTTTCAAAGGAGGTGGAAGCATGACCTTTGGAAATCTTTCGTTAGCCTCAAGAGGAATGATACTCACTGTAACGTATATTATTCTGATGACTTTTATATATAACACGATAAGGTCTCTGTTTTTAAAGAGAAGCAGGCTAAACATTGTAGCTTCAATTGTGGCGACACTTATTACTAATCTGTTGTTACAGATTCTTGATATGCACCATATAGGTTTATATGTGATAAAGTTTGAGCTTCCGCTTCCGGTTCTTTTGGCTATTCAGATACTTCTTCTTTTCATTGCGGTAGCACAGCAGTATATAATAGGGAAATGGCAGGAGACACATATTTCTGCAATGTCGGTGAAGGAAGCTTTTGACATGCTTCCGACAGGCCTTTGTTATTACAACGATAATGATGGTATGCCGCTTATGGTAAATCAAACCATGCAGGACATAAGTGTGGATCTGTTCGGAAAAGGGGTTACCAATGGAAACGAGTTCTGCAACAGGCTAAATGAAACAGAAACTGCAATGGCTGTTTCTGAGGGGAAAGCTCCACTTGTAAGATGCTCGGATGGCAGAACCTATAGCATAAGGAAGCAGAATCTTTTCATAAAAAATAAGGAAATACCGGAGATAATCGCGGTCGATGTCAGCAGAGAATATGCTCTTACTCAGGAGCTTGAGGAGAGGCGAACAAAGGCAGCGCAGCTAAACACCAGACTTAAGGCTCTGCTTGGAACAATAGAATACCTGACCATGAGCCGTGAGCTTTTGCAGCTTAAGGTTGCGCTTCATGACAATATAGGTCAGAGCATTCTCATAGCAAGAAGGTACCTTGCTGAGCCGCAGAGCGTTGACAGGGATGAACTTCTTTACCTTTGGAAGGATAATATCAGGCATCTTTTGAACGAAGAACAGGAAGAATGGGAGCTTCCTTATTATGTGATTTCCAAGGAGGCTGACAAACTCGGCATTAAACTGCAGATAGTAGGAGAACTGCCAAAGGAAACTAAGCTCATTCCGGTGGTTGATTCAGCAATATCAGCACATATTGGAAATACGTTAAAGCACGCGGACGGAAAACTTGCTACAATAAAGGTTAAGGAAACCGGTGGAAGTTATATCCTTACATTTCTAAATGATGGAAAGAAACCGGAGAAAGAGATTGAGGAAAAGGGTGGCCTAAGGAATCTCAGACATGATATTGAGAGCGTGGGCGGAAGTATGAAGATATACACATCACCCGAATTTTGCATGGAGATTATTTTGCCCAAGGAGGATTAGTCAGTGTCGTACGGGGTTGTGATTGCTGAAGATTTCAGGATGATCAGAGAGATATTCGAGAGCGCTGTGGATGGCATGGAAGGCTATGAGATGCGAGCTTCTTTTGCCACAGCCACAGAAGCACTTGATTTTCTTGAAGCGCATGACGCAGACCTTGTAATACTTGATGTACTGTTCCCCGGGAGTATGAGTGGGCTTGAGGCCGCAGAGAAGATAAAGAAAAAAAAGCCGGGCATTAAGATTATCATTGTGACGTCCATGCCGGAACTTTCTTACGAAAAGAGAGCTAAGGAGATCGGCGTCGAGAGCTTCTGGCAAAAGGAGGTTCAGGAACAGCCGATACGCGAGATAATGGAGCGCACGATGAAAGGCGAATCCGTCTATCCAAGCAAACATATGGAGGTCACGGTCGGAAACGCGCAGAGCACTGATTTTACTGAGAGAGAAACCGAGATTCTAAGAGAACTTGTGACCGGTGCTTCTAATAAGGAAATTGCCGAGAAGCTGTGTGTTGAAGCATCCACTGTAAAGATGCATATTTCAAATATGCTGCAGAAGACAGGCTATCACACAAGGCTTGAACTTGCGGTTAAAGCAAGAACACTGGGGCTTGTGATTAATGATTAGTGTTTAGGTGTGCGGACGCCACCCTTGACAGCGCAAAAAATAACTGCTGTGGGTGTATCACCGACGGCGAAGAACTCAGGAACAATAGGTTTTCCCGTCGATCGCAGCAGTGTAGCAGTTATTTTTCGTGCCATCAAGGGCAAAGCCGCTACGCGGTGGCTGGGTTATTACCTCCGGCTCTGAATCTAGGAACAATGTGGCTCGTGGGGAGGCTATTTGTGTATGTGGAGGCTTTTACGTATATGAAGGTTTTTCACGTATGTGGAGGTTTTTCACGTATGTGGAGGTTTTTCACGTATGTGGAGGTTTTTCACGTATGTGGAGGCTTTTCACGTATGTGGAGGTTCGTGGACCAAGATATTTGTACTTTGGTTGATATTTGGGTATGAATTTTTGTTTGTTGTACCAAGATAGAGTGGATATAGTGAATATCTGGGTATGAGATTGTGCTTGTGATGCCAAGATAGTTGATAAATGGAAGATATCTGGGTATGGATTTTGGCTTGTTAGACCAAGATTGAAGAGATATGGCAGATATATGGGCATGAGATTGGGCTTATGGTACCAAGATAGTTGAGATATGGCGGATATCTGGGCATGAAGATTGGTTTGTGATACCAAGATAGTTGATAAATGGAAGATATATGGGTATGGATTTTGGTTTGTTGGACCAAGATAGAGTAGATATTGTGAGTATCTGGGTATGAGATTGTGCTTGTGATGCCAAGATAGTTGATAAATGGAAGATATCTGGGTATGGATTTTGGCTTGTTAGACCAAGATTGAAGAGATATGGCAGATATATGGGTATGAGATTGGGCTTATGGTACCAAGATAGTTGAGATATGGCAGATATCTGGGCATGAGGGGTAGGCTTTTAATACCAAGATAGATGAGATTTTGTGCTTTTCTTGATGTAGATGTAGGATTAAGTTGTCAAGATATCTGTGAAATAGAGAGATAAGCTGAAAACACAGACGCCGGTTGAGGTAGAATCTGTGGAATAGGGGAAAAGATGAAAAACACAGATGAATAGTTGCTGAGGTATCTGTGAAATAGGAAGAAAAGTCGAAAACACAGAAGCCTGTAGCGGCCATATCTGTGGAATAAAGGAAAAAATGAAAACCATAGATGAACAGTTGGCAGGATATCTGTGGGATTGAAGGATTAGTGAGAAACACAGATGTTGGTTGAGGTAGAATCTGTGGAATGAAGAAAAAGATGAAAACCACAGATGAACAGTTGCTAGGGTATCTGTGAAATAAAAGGATAGGTGAAAACCACAGATGAACAGTTGTAAGGATGGCTGTGAAATGGAAAGATAAGCTTAAATCACAGATTCTGGCATCAATGTTTGGGTGAGATTACCATGATGTTGAGAGAAAAAGGAAAATCAAGGTAAAGGCTTGAAGAATATTACCTTGATAATGAAGAAAAATCAAAAAAAATAGGTAAAAAGCATAGGAAAACAGCAAAGAGAGGGGGTAGATGATGACTGGCAGATATGACTCCGGAAAAATGACTATATGTTTGATTATTCCAATGACATTGCTGACGGCAGGCTTATTTTCAGGATGCGGACTTAAGGCTAAAAGTGATACTGAGCCGACACAGACTTTGAATGCGCAGGCTGAGATTGTCAGTACAGCTGCGGGTATAGATGACAAAACTACGGGTACAGACGGCAAAAATGCAGGTAAAAATGCAGGTAAAAATGCAGGTAAAAATGCAGGTAAAAATGGTACCGCTGATATATCTGATGAAAAGGTTCCGAAGACATCTGAGCCGGAAATGAAGAGCACACCTATCTCCGAGGAAGAGATGGAAGCACTCCTGGATACTGTGATTACAGAAACCGACGCTGATGCTGCGGATGTGCGATGCTGCGCCATTGATGATTTCAACGAAGATGGAAAATACGAGGGCGTGGTTTATGTTGGCGCAGGACCTGATGATGAATTCGGGTGGTGTGAAGGCGCGGTATACTATGTCAGCGGTGAAAAATGCAAAAAGATATACGATGGAACCCTTACCATGACAAATGGCAATGTTTTCAGAGTTGTTGATGCCGGGAACAGGAAATTCATCATCTTCAACGA
The DNA here is from genome assembly GCF_000424485.1 of Butyrivibrio sp. WCD2001. Lineage (NCBI taxonomy): Bacteria > Bacillati > Bacillota > Clostridia > Lachnospirales > Lachnospiraceae > Butyrivibrio > Butyrivibrio sp. WCD2001. The sequence continues at coordinate 450,192 of NZ_KE384200.1, forward strand.
AGCCTACGTTACAGCTGAGGTTTCTTATGTTTACTATGTTGATGAGTCAGGACTGAAGGAGTCCAATATTTCAAGGTTTGGCGACATCAATTCTGCAACAGATCTTCAGAACATTCAGATGTCCTTTAGCACCTATGATGGATTCTGCACTTATACCGAAGGCGAAGAGGACTCCAGCGAGTGGACTGGACATACCTGGAAGCCCTACTATTTCTTCTATGACAGTGACAAGAAGGACTTCATGGAGTATGGAGGAAAAGAGATAACCGCAAAAGAACTCGAGAAGATAGTTGGATTTGACCTGGCCTTGGAGATAGAGAAGGAAGGATATCAGGTTGATAATATCCTCTATAGGAAAAACGGTATAGTTAACGTTAACTATTCCAAGGAAGAAGAACTGGCCGGCACAATAGATGTTACTTATAAAAATGTAACCTATGATGAAAATACCGGAGCCTTTATTGATGCCTGGGATACAGGCGGGGATACCTGGCAGGATTCTGATTTTGGCGGGATTTACATGAACGCCCTTAATCCTGAGATGGCAGAATATTGATTCTAAAATGACAGAATACTAACCGGGAAAAAGTAATGCAATCATTCAAAGTAACGCAATCATTCACATTCGGAGGGGGATATGCGAAAGAGAGCTTTATTAGAACTAAGAAAAATGCTGGCAATTACCATGGCAGCTGCGCTGGTGGTGACAGCCGGATGCGGAAAAGGTGATGCAAATTCTTCAGGCGCGGGAGATGCCGGACAGAATGCCGGAGGACTTAAAGCCGGGACGCAGGCTGATAACGGAGACGGATCAGCGGAGGGCAGCGGAGATAATAATGGCGCGACCGATAAAAACAGCGACAATAATAGTGATAGCGGCGATAACAATGGCACCGACGAAAGTGGCAGCGGTGACAACAAGGATAGCGGCAACAATGGCGATAACGAAGACACCAACGATGTCGACCCCGGAGATGTAGCAGCTACTGAAGAGCCTAAGGCAACATTCACAGAAGCCGACCTTGATAACCCGATCGACTGCATGTACAAGAGTCATCCGATCGCGCTCATGAAGGACACTACCGAGTATGGCACCGGAAATTATTACACCATCGAACTCGAAAGAAGCGTGGAGGATAAGTTCCCGGAGCTTATCAAAATACTTGAGAAATTCGGCGAAGACGGCAAGAAAGATATCGAAGAGAATCTCACAAAAAGCGCTCCGGAAATAGATGGGATTTTTGAAAGCGGCTGGGGACTGCCGTACGAGTTTGTTCATAATCTCTATCCCATCAGGGCAGACGGAAGGGTATTTTCTTTTGTTGTAGAAAACTACACATTTCTTGCGGGCGCCCACGGATACGCGGATTATACGAACTACAACTATGATCCGGTCACAGGAAAAGAGATTGCTTTTTCTGACGTAGTTAAGAATACAGATGATCTTCCGGAAATCATCGCAACTGAGATTGAAAAACAAAATGATGACTTGCAAGAATATTTTAAAGACTGCCCCGGGGACAGAGAAAACCTGGTTAACGGAATTCCCGACAGACTAAAGAACAATGCGAGAACTCTTGCATGGACACTTGGCTTCGATGGCATACAGATAAATTTTGAAGACTATGCTATGGGAACTTATGCGGCAGGCGCGCGTGCAGTTTATATCAAGTTCGCTGATTATCCGGATGTTTTCACAGACACCTATGATAATTATAAGGATGGAGAAATCCCTGATATTACAAGGATTGCTATGGAACTGAAGGAAGCTGAGATAGAAACAATCGATGCTGAGCCCTATATCGAAAATGCAGATAACGACAGCAGCGCAGAGGGTGAAGAGGAAGGCTACGGCGAGGACTGGTGGTATCATGCAGTTGTAAAGAACCCCGGCTGGAGCGCGTGGACAGCGGATGGAATCAGCACCAATGCGGGAGAACCTTCGATTGAACTTAGCGAGGTAAAAACAAATACCACAGACTGGCTTAATGAGAATGAGTGGTCCAAGGATACCGGAATACCGCTCCCCGAGAGTTTTCCGTATTCTGATGGAACATACAAGTACAGCGTAGTAAACAATGCGGAAGGCGGTGAGATGTCGCTCACGGTATTTGACGAGTCGACCTCGACACTAAACGGCAATTATTACTTTGATGAATTCATCAGCCCTCCCGATCAGGGAGAAGGGATGTTTGCTGATTTTACGGAGCCGTCTATTCAATATGCGCTGGTAAAAGACAACATACTTTACGTTTCGCTCGGGCACAGAACCTATGCGTCAGCCAACCCGCACAAATCCTACATCGTCGCTATTGATACTGTTTCAGGTGAGACACTCTGGAGAAGTGACGATCAGGTTTGCGGATCCTATAATTTCGTGATTCTGGGTGACAGCATAGTTTGTGGCTACGGCTTTACCGACGAGCCGGATTATATCTATATCCTGAACAGGAATAATGGCAAAGTGCAAAAGAAAATCAAAGTAAAATCAGCGCCATATTACTTTATAGTACAAGAGGAATACCTCTATGTTCTAACCTACAATACAGAATATCTATATAAAATAGTGGACTAAGGATGAATTAGTATAACGGACTCAAATAGCATATACAGCCTTTTCTTCTCGAAGACTGTAAATATATTTGAGTCTGTTTCTTTATATTTTTTGATGCATTCGGCAGCATAAAGTGTTAGTATACTATGGCTATGAAAAATAAAAATATCACATCAGGCTCTATATGGAAGAACATGCTGTCTTTCTTTTTTGCACTTCTTCTTGGAGCCTTTTTTCAACAACTTTATAATACTGTGGATGCGATCATTGTCGGAAGAACTGTGGGAAGCGATGCGCTTGGTGCGGTCGGCGGATCCGCAGCGATGGTGGTCAATCTTTTTCTTGGTTTTTTCCTTGGGCTGTCCTCCGGAGCGACTGTTGTAATCTCCCAGTTTTACGGCGCAGGTAAGCGCGAAGAGATAGAAAAAGCGGTCCACACCGCGATTGCCCTCTCTATTGCAGGTGGTGCAATCTTCACCATAATAGGCGTGGCTATATCACCGTGGATCATCAGCGCGATGGATACGCCGGTTGAGCAGGCCGAAGCAGCCACGATGTATCTTAGAATCTTCTTCCTCGGAATGATTCCGAACCTTGTCTACAACATGGGCGCCGGAATACTTAGAGCAGTCGGGGATTCCAGACGACCTCTGATCGTCCTGGTAATAAGCTGCATTATGAACATCATTCTCGATGTGCTCTTCGTGATCGTTCTCGGACTTGGCAGAAGAGGAGACGTCTACGGAGTGTCCGGTGTTGCGGTTGCAACCATACTCAGCCAGTTTATAAGCGCTGCAATTGTGCTCATTCTCCTTGCTGAAAGCAGCGACAGTTACAGGCTTGATATCAGGAAAATCCGCTTCGATTTTCCTATGTTATCAAAGATCATAAAAATCGGAATACCAGCCGGATTTCAGACTACAACCTACACACTGTCAAATACTCTTATCCAGGTGTCCATCAACAGTCTGGGAAAAGATGTGGCCTCAGCGTGGGCGGCCTACGGGAAGATTGACGTACTTTTCTGGATGACCATCGGATCGCTCGGAACAGTGGCTACCACCTTTGCGGGCCAGAACTACGGTGCGGGAAAATACGACAGAGTGAGAAAGAGCACCAGACAGGCATTGGCAATAGCAGCAATCATCACGGTTCCGATGAGTGCTTTCTTTTGTATATTCGGAGATGTTCTTCTTAAGATATTTGTGGTGAATCAAAACGTAATAAATATCGGAGTCCAGATGATTCTCTACCTCGCTCCGTTCTACATAACCTATATCTTTGTTGAGATATTTGCTGGAGTCCTTAGGGGAATGGGAGATGCCTTCGTTCCGATGATCATCACCCTGTGCGGAATCTGCATACTCCGCGTACTCTGGATTCTGGTAGTTTTCCCCATGAACCGAACCGTGGAAATGATAGAAATGAGCTATCGCGTAACCTGGTGCGCCACCTCTCTACTGTTCCTTGTATATTACCTATTCTTTGTAAAAAAACGCGGCATCAAATGATAATTCTTGGAAAAACTAAGCCCGAAAAAAATATATGTGTGATTTTTATCGATTATGCTTAAGCAACGAGATAAAAATCACACATATATTTTTGAACGGGCGTACTCTTTCCCAAAAATTTATATTTATTTCACAGGGAGTTAAATTACTTGGAAACTATATCATGGTAGAATAGTGTTATCGGTAATATGTGTGCAGTTCGGGGGAAACACTATGGATAGTGGACTTGATGTAAAAAGAAAAATACTCATTGTTGAGGATGAACCGATAAATCGGAAAATTCTTGAAAACATAATCAAAAAAGATTATGAGGGCATTTTTGCCAGGGATGGCGTCGAAGCAATTGAGCTTATAAGGGATAACAGCGATACCCTTTCGCTTGTGCTGCTCGACCTTATGATGCCCGATATGGACGGCTTCGAAGTGCTTGAATTTATGCGGGAGGACAAAGTATTAAAGCTCATCCCGGTGATAGTATGCACTTCCGAAAAGGAAGCCGAAGTCAAATGTTTCCAGCTTGGAGCCGCTGATTTCATAACAAAGCCCTATGATCATCCTGCGGTCATAAAGGCCAGAATCGACAGAGCCATCGAATTCAAAGAGGGCAGAGGTCTTATTCATGCGACCCAGAATGACTCACTGACGGGGCTTCTTACCCATGACTTTTTCATGGAATATTCCCATTTCAGAGATTTGCATTATAACAATCACGACATGGACGCCATAGTCCTTAATATCAACAGATTCCACCTGATAAACGAACTACAGGGAAGGCGCGCGGGCGACGACGTCCTTATAAAAATTGCGGACAGTGCAAAGCGCATCTCAGAGGAAAAGGGTGGAATAGCAGGAAGAGGCGGAGCTGATGAATTCATGCTCTATCTTCCGAGCGGATCGGATCCGACCAAACTCCTAGGCAAAATAGAGGAGGGACTTCAGGACCTGCTCAATAACTCCAGAGTTTACCTCAGGATGGGAGTTTATAAAAAAGTAAACAGAGACCTGTCCGTTGAACACCGCTTTGACAGAGCGAGAGTTGCCTGCAACAGCATACGTGGCAGCTACAACGAGAAGCTTGCGGTCTACGATGAGGATATGAATGAGAAAGAGACACTGAACGAGCGTCTCATCAACGATATGGAGGCCGGAATAAAAGAGGGCCAGTTCAAGATTTACTACCAGCCAAAGTATGCGATACAGGGCGACAGGGATTCCCTGTACAGTGCAGAAGCGCTGGTACGATGGGAACATCCTGAACTGGGACTTCTTAGACCCGATAAATTCATTCCGCTTTTCGAGGACAACGGTCTTATCCATAAGCTGGACCACTATGTGTGGGATGAGGTATCAAAACAGATCGGTGAGTGGATGGTCAAGTACGATCTCAAGATTCCGGTATCCGTAAATGTATCCCGAGTTGATATCGGAGCTCCGGACCTCGAGGAAGAGATTTTCACCGTGGTTCAGAACAACTGGATATCACCGGGAATGCTGAACCTTGAGATAACAGAGTCGGCCTACACCGAGAACTCGGATCAGATCATAAAGGTTGTGAAGGGACTTCGCGAAAGAGGTTTCGCCATCGAAATGGACGACTTCGGAACAGGTTATTCTTCACTGAACATGATTACTTCGCTTCCTATCGACATTCTGAAGCTCGACATGCAGTTTGTTAAAAACATTCATGAGGGCAACAAGGACATGAAGATGGTGGAGCTGATGATGGACGTAGCCAGATCCCTCAAGGTCAAGGTTGTCGCCGAGGGCGTCGAGACCAAGGAACAATACGACCTTTTGAAAAAAGCAGGCTGCGATGTAATCCAGGGCTTCTACTTCTCGATGCCCTGCGCAGGACCTGAATTCGAAAAACTGATCGAGAAGGAAAACGAGGAACTGGCACGCGAAGTTGAAGAAGCACTGGCCTAAAAAGCCTTCCCCTTGGGGGATGGATAAATTATATGCCTTCCACTAGGGGGATGGACCAATTATATGCCTTCCCCTAGGGGGATGGACCAATTATATGCCTTCCCCTAGGGGGGAAGGTGGCGCGCAGCGCCGGATGAGGGGAATTTAAAGGAGGTACACATGCTAACAATAGACATACTTAACGAGTTTGGAGCCGACACAAAGGAAGGCCTTGCAAGATGCCTTGACGATGAGGAGTTTTATCTTGATCTCATCCCTGAAGCACTGGAGCGTGAACGCTACGAGGAGCTTCAGGAGCTTCTTGAAAAAAAGGACATACCGGCAGCTTTCGAGGCAGCTCATGCCCTTAAGGGGATACTGGGAAACCTTGCACTCACACCGATTTATGAGCCAGCAAGTGAGATGACCGAGATCCTTCGTGCCGGCAAAGACATGGACTACACGGAATATATCACAAAAGTTATTGCAGAGAGAGACAGGCTTGCAGAGATGATTGAATAAACATAGAGATTCCCGGCGATTGATTCCATGTAGCAAAATGAGGAATGCCCATGTTTCAAAAGAATATAATCATTGAGAGTCTGGATGACCTCAAGAAGAAAGCTCCGTTTATCAAGATGGAGTTTGAATCACATGAGTATAACTCCGGCCTGATTGAAATGCAGGTTGGAAATATAGATGAGGAAGAGATAAAGGCGGTTCTTAAGGAACTTGCTGTTTCTTTTCCGGATTTTAAAGTTGTCGGGATGTCCTCGATTCCTACGGTTTATGCGCTTTATCACATCGAGAAGGGAATTGTGCTGTCCTTTACACTGATGAAAAACGCCGCCGTTACAGTACTCAGTTACTTCGCAGGTGTGTATAAGGACAACAAAGAAATATTGGATGTTGCATCTGAATATGCCCATAAAGTTGCAGAATTTATACGAAATATAGAATATGTCAAGGGGGTTCAGATCCTTCTTGCAGGCAGAAGTGCGCCATCGCCTGTGCTTATAAGAGATCTTTCCAAGGAACTCCCGGATATTCCGATATACGGTGCGATAGCAGGGGTGAATAAAAGAGAAAGTACAGACGGCTATTTTTCCGCTATTAACAAGGAGGATACCTTTGTAATAGCAGGTGAAGAGATGGGCAGAGGTGCGGCAATAGCCATTTTTCACGGGAAAGAGCTCTATACCTATGTGGATTATCTCTTTGGGTGGGAACCTATAGGAAGATTCATGGATATAGAGGTCTCGACGGATTTCAGTAAGGGGCTTATTGTTGCAACAAGTCTTGACGGAGTAAAGCCGGCTGAAGTTTATAAGAAATATCTTGGAGTAAATGAGAATAAGAATTTTGTCATGAATATCGGTGAATTTCCGCTTGTGGTGGAGCGCGACGGAATCACCATAGGAAGAACACCTGCTACACTTGGGAAAAATGGTGAGCTTTACCTCGAAGCGGATATCCTTGAGGGTGAGAAGGTGCGCTTTTCATTTGGACAATATGACAGGATCCTTGAAGGAACAAAGGCCGGGGCAGAGAGAATGAGGGCCTTTGGTGCAGAATACCTTAATCTTATCATCTGCGGCAACAGACTTAACTTCCTTCAGGATGATTATCATCTTGAGATAGACTACTATGCAGAGGGACGCTATGAGAAACCTGTGCTCTGCCTTGGTATGGGTGAAATTTATCGCTTTAACGGAAAAGGCGGACTGTTAAACTCTGCGCTTGTTGCTATCGGAATGAGAGAAGGACTTGGAGGAGAGGCGACCTACAAGCCTATAAGCGATAAGCGGAATGATCTTGCGCAGAGGGAGGGGGTGATTCCACTCTCGGCAAGACTTGCCCATTTCCTGAAGGCTATGACAGGTGAGCTTGTTGAGGCTGTACACGAGGCTGAGGCTGCAAATGAAGCTAAGTCTGCGTTTTTATCAAATATGTCTCATGAGATCAGGACACCTATAAATGCTGTGCTGGGAATGGATGAGATGATTCTTCGCGAGTGCAAAGATCCTGAGATAGTGGAGTATGCACAGAATATCAAGTCTGCAGGAAATACACTTCTTGGACTTATCAATGACATCCTCGATTTTTCCAAGATTGAAGCAGGAAAAATGGACATCGTTCCCGTGGACTACGATTTTTCATCACTTGTTAATGACCTTGTGCACATGATCATACCAAGGATCACGGCTAAGGGTATTGAGCTTGTGGTCGATGTGGACAGGAATCTTCCGAGCGTGCTTTTCGGAGATGAGATCAGAATTAAGCAGGCTATAACGAATATTCTCACCAACGCTGTCAAATATACGGAGAGGGGCAGCGTATCACTTATCGTGACCTATGAAAAAATCGCAGAGGATTTGATTGATCTCACAGTCCGGGTTAAGGATACCGGAATAGGTATTAAGGAAGCGGATATTGAGAGACTTTTCCATGCCTTCCAGCGAGTTGACGAGGTCAGAAACAGGACCATCGAAGGAACCGGACTTGGTCTTAACATAACGAAGAGACTGCTTGCTCTTATGGGCAGCAGGCTCGAGGTTGAAAGTAAATACGGTGAGGGCTCGGAGTTTTCATTTACGATCACTCAGAAGGTAATAAAGGATGAGCCCATCGGCGATTACATGGATGCCTACAAGAGGGCTGTTATCGATAAGGAAAAGTATCACGAGAAATTTACTGCGCCTGAGGCAAAAGTTCTTGTGGTCGACGATACACCCATGAATCTTACTGTGGTTGAGGGACTCCTTAAGAAAACCCTGGTGCAGATTGATACGGCAGAGAGTGGTCAGGAATGCCTTGAGAAGACAAGGCTGAAGAAATATGATCTCATTTTCCTCGATCACAGAATGCCCATTATGGACGGAATAGAGACTCTTACAAAGCTAAAGAGTGAGGAGGATAATCCTAACCGGAATACGCCTGCCATAAGTCTTACAGCCAATGCGATCTCGGGTGCGAGGGATATGTATATCGAGGCCGGTTTTAATGACTATATGACAAAGCCCATCATGGCAGAAAAACTGGAGGCTATGATGGTATTGTATCTGCCTGAGGATAAGGTTTGCATGGTAGCGTCTTCGAGCGATAAGGATAATTTTGACGATGAGGAAAAAGAGCTTCCGGGCTGGCTTAAGGAAGCGCCTATCGATGTAAAGACCGGAATTAAAAACTGCGGTTCTGCGGAGAACTTCGTGCAGGCGGCCCAAACCTTCAAGGACTCCATTGATAGAAACTGCGAAGCGATAGAGCAATTCCTTGAAGATGAGGACATTAAAAACTACACCATCAAGGTTCATGCCCTTAAGAGCTCAGCGCGAATTATCGGAGCAGAAAAGCTCTCGGCGCTGGCTGAGGCTCTAGAGGCAGCAGGCGATGCCGTGGATATTGACAGGATAAAAAGGGACACACCGGAGCTTCTTAAGATGTACAGGGAACTTCGGGAAGCCTTCTTCTCTGGAGATGATGGAGCGGAGGACAATTCTTCGGACGACCTTCCGCTTATGGAAGAAGATGCCGTTACAGAATTAAAAAATACTTTAAAAGAAATCGCCGGAACCTTTGACTATGACAGTATTAATTATATAATGGAAACTGTAAAAGGTTATCGAGTTCCCAAAGGGCATAGGGAGTTTTTCACAGCATTGCAGAAAGCTGTTGCAAATGCGGATTGGGATGAGATAAATAGACTTCTTTAAATGCGTATAAAAAGGTAATTGATTCGTAGGCTACTTGAAAATGGAGGAAGATATGGATAACAGAATTCTTCTTATAAGTAGCGGCTCAACTTTTATGATAGATGCCCTGTCGAAGAATCTTAAAGACGCGGGGCTGGTGGTTGTAAAATGTGAGCCGGTTGTGGATGAACTCGATAAATACAGAGACGGGCCGGATGTTTTCCTGTTCTATCTGGGGAAATTTGTCGATGAGATTCCGGATGTTCTCATATATCTTCGAGATATCTGTCTTGAGAAAAACAAGATTCTGTGCATGATCGGAGATGAAGCAGAGTATGAGGTTGTAGGCGCTACCCTGACTGCAGACTCCATAGCGGAGAAGTTCGACAGACCGGTTGACATGAAGCTGGTTTCGGAGAGAATGCGCGATCTCTGTAAGCTGAACAATGAGATGGCAAAGAGGCGGAATATCCTTCTGGTCGACGATGATCCGACGTTTCTAAAGCTTGCAAAGAACTGGCTTGAGGAAAAATACAGAGTTACGATAGTAAGTTCCGGAACCCAGGCAATTACTTACCTTGCGACGAACATGCCGGACCTGATTCTTTTGGATTACGAGATGCCTGTGACACCCGGACCGCTGGTTCTTGAGATGATAAGAAGTGATGAGAGACTATACGATACGCCGATCATTTTCCTTACCGGCAAGGGAGACAGGGAGAGCGTGATGAAGGTGGTAGGGCTAAAGCCCAATGGATATCTTCTTAAAAATATGCCAAAGAATGAACTGCTTAAATCAATAGAGGAATTTTTTGACGGGACAAATAAGCTGAATTAGCGCAGGAGGGATTATGAACGACACAAAAATTAAGATACTTGAGGCTGTTCTTTCGGAGTTCAAGAAAAAGGGCTCAAAATTCACAATGGACGACGTTGCCAGCGATCTCCACATGAGTAAGAAGACAATCTACAAGGAATTTGATGACAAGGAAAAAATATTCGATTCACTTGTAGACTACTGTTTTGATAATATTAAGGAGAAGGAGGCGGAGGTTCTTGCCGACAAGTCTCTTTCCACCATTGAACAGATTGAGAAGATAATGATCTGCATGCCTGACAAGTACAGGGATGTCGATTTTCGCATGGTATTTACACTTAAAGAAAAGTACCCTAAGATTTATGTGAAGGTTCAGAACAGACTTGAGAATGACTGGGAAGATACCATCATGCTTATTGAAAAAGGAATCCGCGAAGGCGTTATAAGACCGCTGCCGATTCCCGTAATTAAAGCGATGACCGAGGCCTCAATTGAGAGGTTCCTCAGCTCGAACGTGCTTATTGAGGGCAACACAAGCTACGATGATGCCCTTAAAGTAATGATAGACATAATAATGAGAGGAATTTGCGTAAGATGATTTTAAGAAATGGCAACATATTTTTACTACAGACGAAAGGCAGCAGCTACTTTATGCAGGTGCTGCCTTCGGGGCATATAGAACACATACATTATGGCGCCTCGCTCATCTCTGATATGCAGTATGAGAAGTTTATGAAAAACGAGAGCGCAGAGGAAGGACTTTTGTCAGACATGGCAAAAGTTCTTGAGATTAAGCACAAAAACGAGGGCGGAAACATGGTTGTTTACTCGAAGGAGAGCTATCCTCTCTGCCTCGAGGTTATGCCGCTTGAGATGTCGGGCTTCGGTAAGGGTGACATCAGAGAACCCTTGGTGGAGCTGACCTTTGCGGACGGTTCCTCAACCTGCGACTTTTTATTCGAAAGTGCGGAGATATCCGATGAACTTGGCAGCCTTGAGACACTGCCGAGTTCTTATGATGACCTTGGAAAAGGCGCTGAAAGTGCGGGCGAAGAGGATAAGGCAGCTCCATGGGAGAAGGACCACGCGCAGCAGCTTACGATTACTCTTAAGGACACCGGCTACGATATCAGACTTAAGATGATCTACAAGGTTTATCCCGAGTGCGATACCATCACAAGAAGCGCAGTTCTGATAAATGACGGCGATGCGAGAGTGAAGGTGGACCGCCTTCTTTCCAATCAGATTGATTTTCAGCAAAGCGGATATCAGCTGACAAGCTTCCACGGACGCTGGGCAGATGAGATGGGACAGACAGTCTCCGTCTGTAATGCGGGAAAAGTTGTTAACGAGGAACTCGCTGCCGGTGAATCCGGAAGCAGAAGCAATCCTTTTACAATGGTAAGCATGCCCGATACTACCGAGACAGCAGGTGACTGCTACGGATTTAACCTGGTATACAGCGGCAATCACTATAGCTCTCTTTCTTCAAACGGGACCTTCCTTTCAAGGTTTGTTAGCGGAATTCAGCCCACAGGCTTTGAGTGGCTACTGGAAGCAGGCGAGAAGTTCGAGGCACCGGAAGCTGTCATGACCTATTCCGGCAGAGGCTTTGGCGGAATGAGCCGCAGCATGCACGACTTTGTAAGAAAGCACATCGTTCGCGGAGTTTGGCGTGATAAGGAGAGACCAATCCTTATTAATAACTGGGAAGCTACCTATTTCAATTTTAACCAGAACAGTCTTCTTAAAATTGCAAAGGAAGCTTCAAAGGCAGGAATAGAGCTGTTCGTCCTGGATGACGGATGGTTCGGTAAAAGAAACGACGATCATGCAGGACTTGGCGACTGGATAGTTAACACCAAGAAGCTCCCGGACGGGCTCGGCGGTCTTGCTGAAAAGATAAATGCGATGGGCATGAAATTCGGACTCTGGGTTGAGCCTGAGATGGTGAATGAGGACTCAGATCTTTTCAGAGCGCATCCCGAGTGGGCGGTAAGAATTCCCGGAAGATCTCACTCAGTTGGAAGAACGCAGATGATACTGGATCTCACCAGAACCGATGTACAGGACTATATCATCGATGCTCTGTCAAAGGTGTTCTCCTCAGCTAACATTTCCTATATTAAGTGGGATATGAACAGAATCTTCTCGGATAGATTCTCACTTGAACTTCCGGCTGAGAGAATGAAGGAGTTCCAGCATAGATATTACATCGGGCTTTACAGAATCATGGGAACACTTACTAAGAAGTTCCCCGAGATCCTTTTTGAAGGCTGCTCAGCAGGCGGCAACAGGTTTGACCTTGGTATCCTCAGCTTTTTCCCTCAGATATGGGCAAGTGATGATACCGATGCAGTATGTCGCATGGACATTCAGAGAGGCTACAGCTACGGCTATCCCGCAAATACGCAGGGTGCGCATGTGTCCGCTGTTCCCAATCACCAGACACTTCACACCGTGCCGCTTGAGACCAGATTCTCGGTGGCTGCTTTCGGGTGCTTTGGCTATGAGCTGAATCTCGGAGAACTCTCCGAGCAGCAGAGAAAGCAGGTGGCAGATCAGGTTGAGTTCTATAAAAAGTGGAGAAAGGTCTTCCAGTTCGGAGACTTCTACAGACTTGATAAGTACCGCTTCATGGTGGTTTCTAAGGACAAGTCGGCAGCGGTTGCTTTGATTTTCCAGAAAGAGTCAAGACCCAACAATGATTATCTGGCACTTAAGACCATGGGACTTGATGAGGATGCGGTTTATGAGGTTGCAAACAGACAGGTCAGCGTCAACATCAAGGCTTTCGGAAGCCTCATAAATACTATGGCTCCCATTCATGTAAAACAGGACGGAATCATCCACGGCATAATTGCAAGACATTACAAGATGAACGGCGAGAAGGACGAAGCCGTTGCGACAGGAAGCATGCTGAACTCCTGCGGAGTCCGCCTCAATCCCGACTACGGCGGAACCGGCTACGGCGAGGACACCCGCATGTTCAGAACCGGTGACGCCCGCCTCTACGTCTTCGCAAGGGTAGAATAAACTAGCCTTCCCTAAATCGTTTCCTTGAATAATTTCTTCTTATATGTTACTTTTTAGTAGTTTTATAAGGGAGGAATATTATGGCTGATTACGTTATCAGCTGTTGTTCAACAGCCGATCTTACTCTTGATCACTTTAAAAAGAGGGATTTAGAAGTTGCCAAATTTCATTTTGAAATTGACGGCAAACCATACCTGGATGATGGTGAGTTTCCTATAGAGGATTTTTATAACGCTATGGCAAAGGGAGCGATGACTAAAACATCCCAGATAAATGTTGACGAATATATTAGTCACTTTACGCCATTCCTTGAGGAAGGTAAGGATATCATTCATCTGACACTCAGCTCCGGAATATCCGGAACCATTAATTCAGCTAATATTGCAGCTGATGAGCTCAGAGAGAAATATCCTGAGAGGAAGATATACATCATAGATTCCCTGGCAGCATCATCAGGCTATGGACTTTTAATGGATACTATCGCTGATAAGCGCGACGCCGGAATGACTATAGACGAGCTTAAGAACTGGGTACTTGAGCACAGGCTTGAGCTTAACCACTGGTTCTTCACAACCGACCTTACATATCTTGTAAGGGGCGGACGTGTTTCAAAGGCAGCAGGCTGGTTTGGCGGTGCGCTAAAGATTTGTCCGCTTCTCAACGTGGATAATCAGGGACGCCTTATCGCCAGACAGAAGCTTCGCGGAAAGCCCGCAGTTATCAGAGCTTGTGCAAAGAAGATGCTTGAGAATGCCCAGTATGGCGACAAGTATAACGGCAAGTGCTATATTTCACAGTCCGCTTGCAGAGGCGACGCCGATCAGCTCATAAAGGAAGTCGAGGCCCTCATCCCCGGAGTAAAGGGACGCATTGAGGTCTACGACATCGGCACCACCATCGGAAGCCACACCGGCCCCGGTACGATTGCTCTTTTCTTCTGGGGAAATAAGAGAGAAGATTGAATAAAAAAATGCTCTATGACATTATTGGCTTGTCATAGGGCATTATTTTTGTTTTAGGGGATTGTTCTTGTATTAGATGATTATTCTTGTTTTAGATAATAATCCTTGCTTTAAGGGTGTTGTTTCTAGTATTAAGGATATTGTCTCTTGCTTTGAACGTATTTTAGAATTGTTTTGCTCGTTATTTAAAATGTCTTGTGAAGGCGTAAGTCAATTTTTCAATTTTGCTAAAATGGATTTACCAATTATCAATATTAAGAATGAAATTTGTGAAAAAAGGCCTTTGAACCCAATATATAATCGGCATGAAGATAGAATGTTGACATTATCTTGTAAACAAGCTTCAAAACGTAAGTCTAAAATAGAAAAATGAGAGATTAGATTTACGGTTATCGAAATTACGTCAAAAAAACTAATATCTTTATAAAGAATTCTCTAACTCACTTTCGTAGGCACTTATATTATGAGATAATTGTTTAATAACATATTATTGAGCTCAATCTAATTTGCGCGGGCATAAAGAGACCAACATGAAAAACATAGATCAGAAATACCAACAACTACAAGACATCATCCGCAGTTATAACACTCTGGCGGTGGCATTTTCAGGAGGTGTGGATTCCACATTTCTTCTTAAGGTGGCGGCGGACGTCCTTCAAGCTAAAACAGCAAGCAAGACGCCTGAAAACAAGCTAGTCGCCATCACCGCAAAATCCATTTCCTTCCCCGAAAGGGAACACAAGGAGTCGGAAGATTTCTGCGAGAAAAATGACATCAAACAGGTGATAGTCAGTGTTGACCAGATGAAAATAGAGGGCTTCAAAAATAACCCACCGGATAGGTGTTATCTTTGTAAGAAGGTGATCTTCACATCAATCATTGAAGAGGCAAAAAAGCTTGGAATAAGCACTATCGCCGAAGGCTCAAATGCTGATGATACAACTGACTACAGACCCGGGATGAGAGCAATAGAAGAGCTGAAGGTCAAAAGCCCATTGAAAGAGGCGGGACTTACCAAAGAAGAAATCAGGATACTTTCAAAAAGACTTGGGCTACCCACCTGGTCGAAACCTTCCTTCGCCTGCCTTGCCACAAGATTTGTCTACGGCGAGGAGATAACCGAAGAAAAGATAAAGATGGCAGGAGCAGCCGAGGAGATACTTTTCGGAAGCGGCTTTTCACAGGCAAGATGCAGAGTTCATGGCGACATGGCGAGGATAGAAGTGCCGGAAGATGAGATTAAAAAGCTTCTTGAGGATGAGACCAGGCAGACAATCTTCCAAAAAATAAAAGCACTCGGATTCTCCTATGTATCTCTCGATCTTCAGGGCTACAGAACCGGAAGCATGAACGAAATTCTTAACCTATGAACGAGGTCATAATATGCAAAAAGCAGCTACAAAAGATTTAACAAACGGATCTCCCATGAAACTTATTCTGGGATTTGCCGTGCCCATGCTTATGGGAATGCTTTTTCAGCAGTTCTACAATGTGGTGGATACCATGATTGTAGGAAAGTTCTTGGGAAAATACGCCCTTGCCGGCGTGGGCAGCACCGGTTCCATCAATTTCATGATCATAGGTTTCTGCATGGGAGTATCTGCGGGATTTTCCATACCGATTGCTCAGACCTTCGGAGCAAGGGATTTTAACGGCCTGAAAAGATATCTGGGAAATGCCATTGTCCTATGCAGCATATTGGCTGTGATAATGACTTTCCTTTCAACCATTTTCTGTAAAAAGATACTCATTCTCATGAACACGCCGGATGAAGTAATGGAGCATGCCTATGGATATATTGTCGTGATATTCATCGGAATTCCGGTTATATATATGTACAACCTGCTCTCGGGCGTACTCAGAGCAGTCGGGGATAGCAAGCATCCTGTTATGTTTCTGGTGATTGCATCCTTCATCAACATAGGGCTGGATCTTCTATTTATAATAGTATTCGGACTTGGCGTGACAGGGGCGGCGCTGGCTACGGTCTTATCCCAGCTTATCTCGGGGATTATGTGTCTTGTTTTTATTGTGAAAAGTGTGGACATTCTTCATATTACAAAGCGCGACCTCACCCTTGAGAGGCACCACGTTTTCAAGCTTTTCAACATGGGAATTCCGATGGGACTTCAGTACTCGATCACGGCCATCGGTAGCGTGCTGCTGCAGGTTGCGGTGAACAGTCAGGGAGCTGACATTGTGGCAGCGGTTACCACAGCGGGCAAGGTGGGAATGTTCTTCTGTTGCCCCTTTGATGCACTGGGTTCTACGATGTCGACCTATGGCGGACAGAACGTGGGTGCAGGAAAAATTGACAGACTTTCAAAAGGTATGTGGGCAGCAGGGATTCTTGGCTGCATTTACTCGGTTATCGCCTTCGGAGTTTTGTATTTCTTTGGAAGATACTTTGCAATGCTGTTTATGAGCGCGGGTGAAAGTGCCGTTCTTGATTACGCACATACATATCTTATCTGGAACAGCCTGTTCTACATACCGCTTGTATTTGTCAATGTTGTCAGATTCCTTATACAGGGCATGGGATTCAGCATGCTGGCAATCCTTGCCGGAGTGTGCGAGATGATTGCAAGAGCAGCGGCATCACTATTTCTTGTACCGGTGATAGGATATACGGGAATCTGTCTTGCCAGCCCCCTGGCATGGATTCTTGCGGACGTATTTTTGTTCCCGGCATTTTACTACACTAGGAATATTTTGAGAGGAAAGATCAGTAATGGATAAAAAAGAGATGGAAAAACTTCTGCAGAAGGTGGCATCAGGAGAAACTAAAGTTGACGAAGCACTTTTAAAACTGAAAGAAGCACCCTATGAGGATATGGGATTTGCAAAGCCCGATTTTCACAGGGGCTTAAGACAAGGCGCAGCTGAGGTAATATACGGCGCCGGGAAAACTCCGCAGCAGGTGCTTGATATCACGAACAAATTGAGAGAGCATGGGCAAAAGACCGTCCTCATAACAAGAATGAAGGAGGAGGCAGCAACCCTTCTTAAGATTAATATAGAAGATTTTGAATATGATCCTCTTAGCCATATCGGAATAGTGGGAGAGCTTCCTGAAAAAGACGGAAAGGGAAAGATTGTGGTTGCGACCGGCGGCACAAGCGATATCCCGGTGGCAGAGGAAGCCGCTAAGACAGCAGAGGTTTACGGAAACGAAGTTGTACGACTCTACGATGTAGGTGTTGCGGGACTTCACAGACTCCTTGGCCACATGGATGAAATCATGAGCGCAAGAGTCATCATTGCGATAGCCGGAATGGAAGGCGCACTCGCAAGCGTCATCGGCGGACTTGCTGACTGCCCGGTAATCGGAGTGCCAACCAGTGTTGGATACGGAGCTTCCTTTAACGGAGTTTCGGCGCTTCTTTCTATGCTCAATTCCTGTGCCAGCGGAGTCAGCGTAGTCAATATTGATAACGGTTTCGGTGCCGGGTATCTGGCATCTATGATAAATCATATCGAGTGACAAACCCATCTATATAAAAAGAAAAGCCGCCTTGCTTGGCGGCTTTTCATATGTGCACCGATTAGGTGCGCCTTTATCTTATTCAGTTATTTTTATTCGTATACGATAACCTTGCAGGCAGTTACCTTGCCGTATGCGCGAGCATAAATAATTGTCTCGCCTACGCTCTTAGCTACAACCTTGCCGTTCTCATAAACTGCAACGGACTCATCTTCAACATCCCAGCTAGCCTTGGTTACTTTGTTGTTGGGAGCTGTCTTGCAGGAAAGCTCTTTTGAGAAGCCAACCTTAAGTCTGATCTCGGATTCTGTGAGATAGATGCCGGTAATCTTCTTGTCGTCATCATCATCGTCGTCATCGTCATCATCATCATCCGATTTACTTGTAACCTTAACTGTGATAACAGACTTCTTTGAACCCTTCTTAACAGTGATCTTAGCTGTGCCGGCCTTCTTAGCTGTGATAAGTCCGGTTGCACTTACGCTTGCTACTGAACTCTTGCTTGAAGAATACTTAACAGCCTTCTTGCCTAAAGTCTTGCTGCCCTTCTTTGCAATGATCTGCTTCTTGGTGCCCTTCTTAAGGCTTACTGATTTGTTGCTTCCGAGCTTAACAGTTACGGAAGATGCTGCACTTACATGGTTTACCGGAACACCGGACAATATGATGACAGCTGCCATTATAAGTGCGAGGGGTGAAAAGACAACCCTTCTGATTTTTGAAACTAATTTCATACTAATCTCTCCTTTCCTTTGGAAAATTGTTGCCTCTATATTGTATCACAAATTCGAATATTAATTATCAAAACAAATATTTTTAAATAAAAATTCAAACTTCAGACTCTTTTTATAAACTTTTAAGAAGCCATTAACATTCGCATAAATGTGGCTTTATTTTTGTGTTTTACAATAGGTTTAGGTCTAAAGGACAGACTAATACTAAGGAAAGTCAAAAAGGAGTCTGGTATGAGGAGAATTTTAAGTGGATTACTTGTCCTTACGGCGGTGCTTACTCTTACAGCCTGCGGGGGGATGAACAAGAAAAATATGGATGTCGGAATAACGCTGGATCCCGATCCTGAGATCGGTGAGGATGCTGAGGTGCTATTTTCCTTCAAGAAAGTCGGAAACACCTGGAAAGATCAGAATGTTCCGGAGACTACCTTAGCAGAAGGAGATTTAACCACATTCATTGGCGATGAGAACACACCTCTGGCAGGTATCCCGGATGCCATCTCACCCGATCGCGCCGAAGAAATAATGGAGGTCATCAGAAAGGACCTTGCGGACGATGGCACAATCACCGTAAGCGGTGAGACGTTTATAATCGAAGATCCTGACAGCTATGAGAACATGTGGGAGTTCCTTGATTACCTCTCAGAGAAATACGACGAGGAGGATGAACTTACTGTAGGAGATGAGACAGTAACTCTAAACGAACTCCGCATTATCATTGATATGATGCAGGGACTGTAAAGAAATGAAAATATGCGTTTATAGATGGTCATGTTTGCCTTAAATGTGACCATCTTTTTTTATTGTAAACAATGTAATAGTCATATAAATATAATAATTATAAATTATTGTAATGTGCTCTTATTATATGATTATGATTGGCGAGTTGAAAAGCTATGTCATTACTGAATTTTTCATATAAACGTAATTATAAACATTTTATAAACTTCATAAAATGTCATGAAAATGCATGGTTGAGCGGATTGACTAATTAATTCAAGATGTTAGAATGGAAAATGTCACGAAACCTCGGTTACGAAAAACCGTAAACAAAATTTTTTATGAGTGGAGGTAATTTATATGATGAAACTCTCTAGAATTGGTGCGGCTGCACTCGCGGTTGCACTGTCTGTAACTCTTTGCACCCCTACAACAGCAATAGCTGCAAGTAAGAAAAAGCCTCTCGCTGCTGTGGAATTAGATAAGCAGGGTGATGGATCCGAAGGCGTTGATATTGATAAAAAAGAGTATGTTTTTGATGGAGTAGAAGATGAAACGAATAACATTGATGCGGAGGATGTAGCAAGAATGAAGATGGCTGCACAGGGAGTAGCTGAAGGATGGCTTTCTGATCAGTATTCGCAGCAGTATTTCGAGTATGAGTTTTGGGCACCTGTAATTGAAAATGGTGTTGTTCGAACGAAAGATTATTATTCTAAAGGGAACTTTGAATACAATAGAGCTAATGTTGGCAACTATTCAACAGATGACGGCAAAACATATAGAATAATTGCAACTGTAACTACATACAAGAATAGAACAACAGGCGCTACCGGTGCGAGGGAAAAAGATGTAGTCAATAAGGACATAACGCATACCTTTGCTAAGGGGATAAGGGTTAAGACCGGTGAGATTACTTATTTATCAGTACCGCTGGTAAATGGCGATGTTGGAATTACAAACGTTAAATCTTCCAAGAAAAAGATAGTAAAAGCTGAGCGATTTAATAAGAAGGATACCGTTACAGTATCAAATGACAATATTTCAGTAGAAGTAGATGCTGATGGAACAGAATATTTCTATACAAGTACAGGACAGAAGATTATCCTTGGAAACAATAAGACAGAGGGATATGACAGGACAAAGGTTGCTGAGTACGCATCTCGTACTGATTCAAGTGCAACATGCTGGATTAAGCTTACTCCCAATAAGAGTGGTAAGACAAAGCTCAGCTTCGATATTACGAATTCAACAGGAACAGTTACAGGACATGTTGAGACTACTGTTTATTCAGTAGCTACAACTGATGTATTCAGTAAGGCAACATACGCAGGAAAGTCCCTTCTTACTGATTATAGCAATAGTAAGAATTTGAACTATGGCAGACTTGAAACCGATACAGAGTGGGATGTATCTACAGCAAAGAGTGGAAAGCTTTCCTTTAAGACAACTAAGAACTATGTTATTAAGAAGATTGAAGTAGGCACTTTGTTTGCTGAGACAAATACAGTACAGAAGAATGAGTATCAGGATTACTATTATGAGAGATCCGCAAGTGGTAGCAGAGTACAGAATCATGAAGTTGACTTAAATGGTGACGGTGATACAGTGGATACAATTAATGGTATTACTGAATCAAATGTGAATTTCAAGTACACAACCGTGAAGAATAACAAGAAGATAAAGCTCAGTACAATTGGCTATGACGCAACTTATTCAAATTCTTCTAAGTCACGTGGAAAGGCCAATACAGCTACAGGAAAGACAAATTATTGGGATACAAATGCAGCCGGTAATCCTGTAGAAGAAACAACCACAAATAATGGATACAGCCTTTATGCTCCTACTATTGTAAAGGTTACGGTACTTGACAAACTGAATGATCAATATGCAACATATAACTTTACAATCTATCGCAAGGTTGGCAAGTAATTACAAATAATTATATCGTAGCAGGCTTACAAGCAATTCTTCAAATAAGATATGGTTGTTTCGTGACAAATCACATATATGCATGCTAGATGTAATATGGCTCCGGAGGGAACTCCCCTCCGGAGTCTTTTTTTGCTTGCGCTAATTGCGTGTTTAGCGCTCTCATCAGTTACTACTTATTACATATCTTTAGTCGATGACGGAAGGATAAATTACTTCTTCTACGGAGGCGGGAGAAACAACATTCCCGGAGATAAACTGCATAGCAAATCTGTCTCAGAGTTGGTAAAATATATTATAGAAGGTGAAATCGATTCGGAGCCCGATAACGACCTTGTAAGGCTCGATGAGATTGTTAGTTCCGTTAAGAAGAAATCAGAGGTAACCAGAGCATATATGAAGGAATGGGATAGACAGAGGATTCATGATAAAGAGCTTACAGCGCAAGTGACAGAAAAGGTGAAAAAAGAAACAGCTATTAATGTTATCCAAAATGATCATAGTAAAGGAATGACCGATGATGAGATAGCTCATGATATTTCCGTGATTTTTGGATATTCTGAAGAGGAGATAGATGCTTTGCTTAAGGAGGCATTATCTTTTTCAAAATAATGCGAATATACATTTTGATATGTTGTACTAATAGATTTAGAAGAAAATAAGAAGATTCCGGGAGAATAACATATTCCTTCGGAATCTTTTGGTTTCATAGGAAATTCCACTCTTGACTGTACATCTCCGACTGTGCTTTAATGGTTTAAAGTGTTGAAGAATCGACAAAGGAGAAACAGTCATGAGTAATGAAGCAAAAATCCCTTATAAAATCTATCTTAGTGAGGATGAAATACCGAAGCAGTGGTATAACGTCAGAGCTGATATGAAAAATAAGCCGGCTCCGCTCCTTAATCCCGGAACCCTTAAGCCTATGAGTTTTGATGAGCTTCGCCCGGTATTCTGTGATGAGCTTATAAAGCAGGAGCTTGACGATACTACAGCTTATATCGATATTCCGCAGGAGATCCAGGACTTCTATAAGATGTACAGACCGTCACCCCTGGTTAGGGCTTACTGTCTTGAGAAGGCGCTCGATACACCTGCTAAGATCTACTACAAATTCGAGGGTAACAATACCAGCGGAAGCCACAAGCTCAATTCCGCGATTGTTCAGGCATATTATGCAAAACAGCAGGGCCTTAAGGGCGTGACCACCGAGACCGGCGCAGGTCAGTGGGGAACAGCTCTTTCCATGGCATCTGCATACCTTGGCATCGACTGCAAGGTCTACATGGTAAAAGTATCCTATGAGCAGAAACCCTTCAGACGCGAAGTTATGCGCACCTACGGCGCAAGCGTAACACCTTCACCTTCAATGGATACCGAGATCGGAAGAAAAATAAATGCGGAGCATCCCGGAACCACAGGAAGCCTTGGATGCGCAATTTCAGAGGCTGTAGAGGTAGCGACCAAAACCGAAGGCTACAGATATGTTCTTGGAAGCGTCCTGAACCAGGTGCTCTTACATCAGTCTGTCATCGGCCTTGAGGCAAAAGCTGCCCTTGATAAATACGGCATCAAGCCCGACGTTGTCATCGGCTGTGCAGGAGGCGGATCAAACCTCGGTGGTCTCATCTCACCCTTCATGGGAGAGAAGCTCAGAGGAGAGCAGGACTACAGAATAGTTGCTGTTGAGCCCGCAAGCTGCCCGAGCTTTACAAGAGGAAAATTTGCTTACGATTTCTGCGACACAGGAATGGTATGTCCTCTTGCCAAGATGTACACACTCGGAAGCAACTTCATTCCTTCCGCAAACCACGCCGGTGGACTTCGCTATCACGGCATGAGCCCCGTTTTGTCACAGCTCTATCATGACGGTTACATGGAGGCAATATCCGTAGAGCAGACCTCCGTATTCGAGGCTGCAGAACAGTTTGCAAGAGTTGAAGGTATCCTTCCTGCACCGGAGAGCAGCCATGCTATCAGGGCCGCTATCGATGAGGCTCTTAAGTGCAAGGAAACAGGCGAGGAGAAGACAATTCTTTTCGGCCTTACCGGAACCGGCTATTTCGATATGGTGGCATACCAGAAGTTCAACGACGGCGAGATGTCCGACTACATCCCGACCGACGCAGAGCTTGAGGCAAGTTTTGCAAAGCTGCCTAAGGTAGATTAAAAAGTACATTCCATGCATCAAAGGCTATTTCCACCTTGTAGGAGACTCTACAGGGTGGATTTTTTTGTGTTTTACATGCTATGACACTCATTTAGAGAAAAGCGTAAAATTAATTGACCAATAGTAAAAAATAGAAAAGAATAGAAAAAAATAGAAAAGAATAGTAAAAAAGAGAAAAGAATAGTAAAAAAAGAAAAGAATAGTAAAAAATAGTAAAGAACAATAAAAAATAGTAAAGAACCGTAAATAATAGGAAACCACAAATATGGTGTGATGATTAAAAAAAGGTGACTTGTAATAGTTAATTCCACTTTGTAAGATTAAAAAAATTATAAAAATTAAAAATAGTAGTTGCTTTTCTCCCCGTGACGTGATAAGATACCATTTGTCGCCGGGGTGTAGCGCAGTTGGTTAGCGCGCTATCTTAGGGAGGTAGAGGCCGCGAGTTCGAGTCCCGCCACTCCGACTACTTAAGACTTTGGAAGAGATTCCAAAGTCTTTTTTTTCGCAAGTAGAGTACTACACGATTATCGGATATTTATTCACATCAACAATTTTTTAATCCCTATTCGTTTCTATAAGATAAAATAGGATATGCTATTTCCCAGAATAATTCTTGTAAGTCATTTCCTTATACGTTATTATCTGAACTATGATAAAAGCATTTGGAGGGATGAATATGACAAAACAGCAAGAATCTAAAAATATGGGGATTGTTTTTCTTGTAGTACTTCTTCTTAATATCATAGTTAGCGTTGGCGGAACGTTCATCGCTATGAAGGGTGTTAAAGTGGGAATTTGGGGCTCCGTACTCTGCGAAGCGGCACTTCTTATTCCGGTCCTTGTTTATGTATTTAAAAGTGGTCAGTCTTTTACGGAAGCCATGGGCCTTCATAAGATCAAGATATCGACCGTACTTCTGACAATAGTTTTAAATATCGTTATCACACCGATTTGGGTATTTGCTAATTTCTTTTCACAGCTCTTTGTACCCAACACGGTTGCTCAGAGTGCGAATAGTATGTTATCCGGCTCGGCAGGTTTTGCAATTCTGGTTGTTTCGCTGCTTCCGCCTTTTATTGAAGAGTTTGCTTTCAGAGGACTGCTTTTCGGAACTTACAAAAGAGTGTCTACTATTGTGAAGGCTGCGCTGATTTCCGCGCTTTTCTTCGGACTCATTCATTTGAATTTTAACCAGTTCTGCTATGCGTTTGTGCTTGGAGTTATCTTTGCTTTAGTAAATGTTGCAAGCGGAAGCATTATTACATCCATGATCATGCATTTCCTTATCAACTCCTTTAACATGCTCCTGGTTTATGCCGCAATGCTTGCTGCTAATACGATGGGGCAGGATCTTTCGGCAGTTGCTGAATCGCAGAGACAGAGCATGCTGGTTCCCACCATCGTATTCTTTTTCCTTGCGATAGCTTTTGCATTTGTTGCAAAGATTGTTATGAGGGGAATTGCCAGGAATGAAGGAAATTTAGAGGAGTTTGATTCGATTTTCAAAAAGAACGGTTCCGAGCAGGCTGATAGCGCGCCTGTATTTACGCTTCCGGCTATTATTGCAACAGTAATCGGCGTTGCAGGAGTTATCGGGTTCTCCTATATGATGAACTGATAGCAATAGGAAATACCGCTTATATCAAAACTGTGCTATTATTGTGGTTATGGAAACTACAGGAAAAAAACACTTAAACATTGGAATATATGCCCACGTTGACGCCGGTAAGACTACCCTGTCGGAGGCACTTTTGTACCTCACAGGGGCGGTCAGGAAATCCGGCCGCGTGGATCATGGTGATACCTTTTTTGACTCATACTCTCTGGAGAGATCAAGGGGCATCACCATTTTTTCTAAGCAGGCGGAGCTTGATCTGTCTGAAAATACGCATGTGACGCTTCTCGATACTCCCGGGCATGCCGATTTTGCCCCCGAGACCGAGCGCACCATGAAGGTGCTCGATGCCGCGATTCTTATCATTAGCGGCGCCGATGGCGTAACTTCCCAGGTTCATACACTGTGGAAGCTTCTTTCTCATTACAAAGTTCCAATCTATATTTTTGTAAATAAAATGGACCAGCCTCAGTCTGACAAGGACCGCATCCTCGAAGACATTAAAAAGAGGCTTTCGGACAACGTGGTGGATTTTTCGGAGATGGATTTAGGTAGTGATGCCTTCCAGGAATCCCTCGCTGTCTGCGACGAAGCCCTTCTAAATGCCTATCTGGAAGAAGGTCGAGAAGTCACAGAGGACGACATTCGCAGCCTAATCTTTTCAAGGAAGCTTTTCCCTTGCCTCTTTGGAAGTGCGCTGAAAATGGAGGGCGTTAAGGAACTGATAGCTCTTCTTGACGACTTTGCAAAAGCTCCTGATTATCCGCAGGAATTTGCTGGAAGAGTCTACAAGATTTCTAGAGATACAAACGGCACAAGGCTCACCTGGCTTAAGGTCATGGGCGGAGCTTTTCATGTGCGTGATGTCCTTACCATGCCCGCAGCGGGAGGGGCGAAGGCAGGAGAAACCATCTCAGCCAAAATCGATCAGATTCGCATCTATTCGGGCGAAATGTATGAACTCCTTCAGGAGGCAGAGGCAGGCCGAATTGTGGCCGTAACAGGCCTTGATACGTCCTATGCCGGGCAGGGACTTGGCGCCCTCACAGGAGAAGTGACCGAGGTGCTCTCGCCGATTCTGTCGTCCAGAATCATCCTTCCGGAAGGCGCAGATGCTTTTGCTGCCTACAAACAGCTTCTCGAGTTGTCCGAAGAGGAGCCGCTCTTATCAGTAAAAAAGGATGAAGAAACAGGCGACCTCTCCGTCAGGGTTATGGGCGAAGTTCAGATGGAAATCCTAAAGCACAGATGCATGGAGCGCTTTGGACTTGATATAGATTTTGGCGATGAGAGCATCGTCTATAAGGAGACAATCAAGGCACCTGTCGAGGGTGTTGGACACTTTGAGCCGCTGCGGCACTACGCAGAGGTTCATCTGCTTCTTACACCCGGAGAGCCCGGAAGCGGACTTTCCTTTGACGCTGATTGTCCGGTGGATGATCTTGCGATTAACTGGCAGAACCTCATTTTGTCCCACTTAGAAGAATTCAGGATTCGCGGAGTCCTCACGGGTTCTGAGATCACAGACATGAAAATCACTGTGATCGGCGGAAGATCCCACCTAAAGCACACCGAGGGAGGAGACTTTAGAGAAGCGACCATGCGCGCCGTTAGGCAGGGACTTATGATGGCAGAGAGCATTTTGCTTGAGCCGGTCTATGATTTTACAGCTGAGCTTCCTTCTGAAAACATCGGAAGGCTGCTAAGTGATATTCAGAAAATGAACGGAACGACAAACCCTCCGGAGATGCTTCCCGACGGAACATCAAGTGTTACAGGCTCCGTGCCCGCTTCTGAGCTTTCAGATTATGCTAGAGAGATTATCTCCTATACACATGGCGCGGGTAGAATCAGCCTCTCACTTCGCGGTTTCGAGCCTTGTCACAACGCTGAAGAAGTTATCGCCGAAAAGGACTACGATCCCGAGCGCGATATAGCACAGCCTACAGGCAGCGTTTTTTGCTCACATGGTGCGGGGACCGTTATTCCTTGGAACGAAGTAAGAAACCATATGCATGTCGATACCGGCTGGTCGACAGATGTCGGGAAGAATTCAGTAGAGACAGATCTTACGAGCCTTGGCGATAAGCTGCAGAGCTTTAAATCAGAGGAGATCAGAAGAGAAAAAGAGCTGACCTACGAGGAACGCACCAGGCAGTACAATGCCACAATTCAGGAGCTTGATAATATTTTTGAGCGCACCTATGGCCCCGTTAAGCCGCGCTACGATGCCAAGGCCGACGAAGAGAGAAGGCGAAAGGCTGCAAACAAAGCACCGGAGAAGAAATACTGCGCGCAGAAGGAATTTTCACCGGATGATGCCTACCTTCTCGTCGATGGCTACAATATCATCTATGCAAACGATGAGCTTAGAAGCCTGGCGGAATCAGATATGAAGTCCGCGCGCGATAAGCTGATGGATATTCTCTCGAATTTCCAGGGCTACAGGAGAGAGACGGTGATTTTGGTATTTGATGCCTATAGAGTTCCCGGCGGAACAGAGCACGTGCTTAAATATCACAATCTCGATGTGGTATTCACCAAGGAAGCCGAGACCGCCGATCAGTATATCGAGCGCACAGCTCATGAGTACAGCAAGAAAAATCGCGTGACCGTCGCCACCTCCGATGCCATCGAGCAGGTCATAATCTACGGCGCCGGTGCTATGCGAATGAGTGCTTCCGATTTCTGGTACGAAGTTAAGCGAACCGAGGATGAGATCAGGGGGCTTATAGAAAATCCATCCCCTTCGTTTTATAATGGAAAATAATCATATATACATGAGGGAGTCCGGTATGAAAAACTCAAAACTTTTTACCCACAAGAAAATTCTGTCCATCCTTCTGGCGGCAGCTCTTTTGCTGTCACCTGCTGCTCCGTGTGGCGGAGCACTATCTGTAAGTGCGAAGGAGGAAGTTAAGAAGACCGTAGAGCTCGTAGTTGCAAAGCCGGTTATTACCGATGTCAGCAACGAATACAAGGGCCTTTTGGTGAGCTGGAAACAGGCGGATAATGCTCTGGGCTATTATGTTTTCAGAAGGCAGAAGTCCTCTGCCCCCTGGGAGCTTCAGGCTGATTTGCCGGGGGATACGCTTTCATATCTTGATAAGGATGCGATGAAAGAAGGCGGCATCTACACCTATATGCTTAAGGGCTACAACGGTGAGATTCTTTCAGAGGAATCCGCGCCTAAGACTGCGACAAGGTTCCCGGTTTCCAAGGTCGGAATCAATATAAAGTATGCTCAGAAATCTGCAAGAAACATGCAGAAGATGATAAATGACTTCAGAACAGGTAAGGACACCTGGCTCTGGAATGAGACCAACACCAAGCAGGTTTATACCTATGACCTTAATAAACTTGCCTATGATTATAAGCTTGAAAAAATCGCGATGCTAAGAGCAGCGGAGATTGCGCTTAAGTTCAATCACGAGAGGCCAAACGGCAGGATGTGTTTCAGTGCGCTGGATGAGAGCGACTACAACTATATCTATGCCGGTGAAAATATCGCCTATGGTTACAAGACCGCGAAGGCAGCTTTTGAGGCCTTTCAGGAAGTGAATGAAAAGTACGCAGGTCAGGGCCACCGCAGAAACATGCTAAATCCCAATTACAATGTATGTGCCATCGGTCATGCTAAGGTAAAGGGAGTGCACTACTGGGTACAGCTTTTCGCAAATACAACGGATGATTCCGACTACACCAAGACGGTAAGCACTACCAAGAAAGTCAATATGTATATCTCGACGGACGACCTTTCTTCCTATAAGAAGACGCTTAAATCCCTGGGCGCGAAGATATCGGACTACGCCCCGCAGAAAACGTCCTTTGTGGCTATTGCCGGTTTTAAGGGAAAAGTGGTCATGGCCTATAACAAGGCAATCGGAGCCACCGGCTATGAGATTTACAGGTCCGATAAGAAAAAGAGCGGCTTTAAGAAAGTCGGCACGATTACGAGCCAGCTTAAGCTTGAGTACACTGACAGAAAGGTTTCGCGCAAAAAGAAGTATTACTATTATATAGTTCCTTACAGAGTGGCCCATGACGAAAGAATTTACGGGAAGAAGTCGGAAACAAAAGAAGTAAAGACAAAATGATGGACTAATAATCCTAAATGGGTTATTCTGTTACAAATTATAAATACCGGCAGACGGATTAGGCTGACCGGGGAGAGCAGGTAGGAGAGATGGATATTGGAGAGCGTCAGAATCTGAGAACCGAGATAGAGGGGATTGTAGAGCTTATTCTTGATGACTACAACAAGGGCAGAGATGTTGATCAGATGGACATTTTCAGCCAGCCCGACAGGGACGTGGTCATTGATATTGTGAAAAAGCTGCTGCGTGTCATTTATCCCGGATATTTCAGAGATAAGATTTATAGAAGCTATAACGACTACAACAGGGTTGCGGTTATCATAGAGGATGCGATTTACAATCTGCAGAAGCAGGTGGCAATAGCTTACAGGCACGGCGGTGATTATGAAAATGCGTCCGATGAAACTCTAACCTGTGGAGCAAGATGCATTACGCATGAATTTTTCAAAAAGATTCCGGACATCAGGGCGCTTATAGACACCGATCTGCAGGCGACTTTTGACGGTGATCCCGCAGCGTTTAGCAAGGAGGAGATTATACTGTCCTATCCGGGACTTCTCGCAACTGCGATAAATCGTATGGCTCATGAGCTCTATTTGCTGAAGGTGCCGCTTATTCCGAGAATCATGACAGAGTACGCTCATTCGAAGACCGGAATCGATATTCATCCCGGAGCAACCATCGGCAAGTACTTTATGATAGATCACGGAACAGGCATAGTTATCGGTGAGACAACCATCATCGGTGAGCATGTTAAGGTATATCAGGGTGTCACCATCGGCGCGCTTTCTACAAAGGGTGGACAGGCCCTTAAGGGAGCCAAGAGACATCCCACGATTGAGGACAACGTTACTATCTACGCCGGAGCATCTATCCTTGGCGGTGAGACGGTAATCGGACACGACTCCGTAGTGGGATCCAATGCATTCCTCACATCTTCCGTAGCACCCGGAACCAGGGTCAGCATTAAGAACCAGGAACTTCAGATAAAGAACGGAAGCTCGAAGGATTTCTGATTAAATATGATCAATAAAGTAGCACTGTGAAAGTTGTTTTTTACGGTGCTATTTTTGTTCTAAAGAATTTGCTGCTGCTTACCGAAATAAAAGATGTAGGTATAAGACTGCACTTTTATGTTTACACGAAAGCGGTGAGATTATGATGAGATCATTGTGGTCCGGAGTTGCCGGACTTAAAACACACCAGATTCAGATGGATGTTATCGGTAACAACGTAGCTAACGTAAATACAACATCCTACAAGGCTCAGAAAACCACCTTTGGAGATCTTTTATACCAGAATGCGAGAAGAGCAAACGGTCCTACTCAAGTAAGAGGCGGAACAAACGCCAAGCAGGTAGGTCTTGGTGCGAAATACTCGGCCATTATGACCAACATCGCAAAGCAGGGCTCAATACAGCAGACAGACAGCGTATTTGACCTTAGTATTACCGGCGATTCATTTTTCGTAATTGAAAATCATAAGGGCGAGATGAACTACTCAAGAGACGGCTCCTTCACAGTTGATGCGCAGGGCTATCTCGTAACCAGAGCCGACGGCTACTATGTAAGAGGTATACAGGCAGCTGATGATGCCAAGACAGCGGAGGACCTGGCAGCAGGAGCAACAGACAGACTGCAGATTCTACCTATCGGCGAGGATGGGAACCTTATAAAAATGGACGGCGAAGCTACTTCCTATGCGAGAGTTACAGGAAACATCAGCAGAACCGATGACCTCCTTGATCCCAATAAGGGTAGAACCGTAGACCTCGAGTTCTACGGAGCAGATGGCAAAACTTATACAGTAAGAATGAAATTCGATAATGCGGGTGATGACAACGACTCAACCTATCGCGCAAACATCACGGGCATTATGGATGAAAATCATCAGATGATAGAGGGCGGCGTACCCGAGAATTTGTCGGTAGCCCTTACTTATGATCCTGAAACCGGAAAATTTACCGGTGCTGACGGAAATGCAAACGGACAAATTCAGCTTCAATTTGAAGGCGAAGCGGCAGCAGCAGGCGGGTTCACTCTTGATTTCTCAGGAACAACAAATTATGCACCGCTTAACGGTGCGTCCAGTTCCGCACTTGCAACCTACAGAGGCGACAGAGAAGGAAACGGCGAGGGCTATCCCGAAGGCGATATGAACGGTGTAGCTATCGCAAGAGACGGTACCATCACAAGACTTTACAGCAACGGACAAAACAGAGTTGCAGGAAAAATCGCAGTTGCAGAGTTTGCAAATGTAACAGGTCTTAACAAAGAGGGTGAAAACCTCTACTCCGTAACTGGCAACTCAGGACCTGCACAGCTGATGTGGGTCAACGACGACGGTGGTTACATGACTTCCGGAACATTGGAGATGAGTAACGTCGATCTGTCAACAGAGTTCACCGATATGATCATCACACAGCGTGGCTTCCAGGCCAACAGCCGTGTCATCACCGTATCGGACACCCTCCTGGACGAACTCAGACAACTCAAGAGATAAGGATTGTAATAATACGCCCGCCGGATATCTGGCGGGCTGTTTTATTAATAAGCCTTCCCCTTGGGGGACGAATATGGAAATTTCGTACATCAATTATTTAAATATTCGTTTGGAAATTATGTAATAAAATAGGTGCTTTGAGCCGAAATATGTAGTACAATAAAGGTAGAAGAAGATGAATTTTGCGACAATTAGCACTCGACACTAGACAGTGCTAACATCATGTGATACAATCACTAAACATAGCAATTCATTTTTCAAAGGGAAAGGAGATGAGGCTATATGGTAATCGTTAAAATGAACAATACGACAGTAGAATGCAGTATCGCTGCGTCGGAACTTCGTGAAATCGGCCTCACCCCGGAAGCAATCATGAACGGAGAGAAGAAGACCGTTCCGTTTATGGCGCAGCTGAACAGGGAAGTTGGCGAGCAGCTTGGGTATAATCCCGAAACAGAAGTGCTCATGATGAGCAAGAACATGATGATGGACGGAAGTGTGCGCATTTTTGCAATTAAGATGTCCAACGAGGACATCCAGAAATCCGCAGACAGGATCCGTGGATCGGCAGAGGCTATTTTGAGAGAGATGACTCAGGAGAGGGTCGACTCCATCAAGGCTAAGACCGGTTTTGATAAGGGACAGGCACTCAATGAGATGATCGGACATGTATCAGAGCTCATTGAACAGATATATGATCAGGATGAGGAGCAGGATCCTCAGATTGAAGCGATGGCTAAGCCCATTGTCAACACTGAGAAATATATGGCGAGATTCAAGGACATCAATTCCGCAGCCAGATTCGCGAAGGTATCCTACAGTCTTCCAATCACAGCATCCAAGCTCTACAAGGAAAACGATGAGTACTTCGTAACACTGGTGCTTGAGCCCGACGGAGAGAACGCAGTATATGATCTTCGCAGGTGCGGACTTGAGTACGCCGAGGAGCTTATGATGAACTCACCCGAGCAGACACACGTTGAGGAAACCGCTAAATGCATTATTAAGGAGGACGCACTCCTTCACTTAAAGGACATGCTGGCAAAATAACATGAATGTGACGGTATACGATTTTACGGGAATCTACGAGAACGAGGGCTTTGACTTTTATAAAAAAGAGGGCGCTCGTTCTCTTTTTTGCTCATTAAAAGATATAAGCGGCACCAACTGCATATGCGACGACTACGCTTACAAAGAGATCAGGGAAAAGGTGAAGGCTTTGGATGCATCTTCTTCGCGCGAACCTGTAATAAGCTTTTTTGACAATGGGAATTATCATTATATGTCTAAGCTTCTGATGGATGTCTTGTGTGAAAAATCCGGCATTGAAGGTAGTAACTCTTCGCCTGAATTTGATCTCATCTTTTTTGACCACCATCCCGATATGAAGTGGACTTCCTACGGCGAGGTTTTATCCTGCGGAAGCTGGGTGCTTAATGCGCTTAAGGATAGAAAGGAACTGGGGCAGGTTTTCATAATAGGTGCAGATCCCTCGCTGTGCGCTGAGGTTATGGAGGAGAATCCGGAGCTATTCGGGGATGACGGTGAAAATGCATCAAACCCGCGGCTGACATCCGGGGCAAGAGTGCATTTTCTGAAAAGTGTAAATGAGCTTCCGGACACGGTCTCATCGATGATTTATCTATCGATAGATAAGGATGTACTTGATGAGGACGAGCTTGCAACCAACTGGGATCAGGGGAATATGACAATCTCCGAGCTTGAAAAATCGCTTATTTATTTGAAGGAGCGGTTCGGAAGTGGTATATTGTCAGTAGATGTCTGTGGGGAGAGCCTGTCTGATTCCGCAGATGCTTATTCTGAGCGGGGTATCGAGGCAAGTAACAAAGTTAATTCCATGATTATCAAAATCTTTGCCGAGTAGGAAGTGCTGAGTTTTTTGAATGCGCTTTGGTGCGGCAAGTGGACTAAGGGGATTGGTATGGAAAAGAGAATCAGGGACAGAATTAAACGTATTGAGAAGCTTGATATGGACCTTTTATCGGACGAGGAGATACTCGCTGAGAAAAAGGAGATAACGCTTCTGATTGAGGCAATGCAGCAGGAACTGCTGAGGCGGATTATCATCATCGCAGCAGTGATTGTTTCGATTACAATAGCGGTGGTCGGACTCTTGTCGTATCCTTCCGCACCTATGCTTTTCGTGTGCCTTGCAGGTGTGCTTATTCTAATTGCAGTTCTTATTCAATATACCCAGAAGTATAAGGTTTTCAATGATCTTTACAAGGCAGCGGATATTCTGTTTAAGTGATAAATGCTGTTGACAAAACATCGTCAAATAGCTACAATATCTATTGTCGCTTGCAGGAATGGCGGAATTGGCAGACGCGCACGGTTCAGGTCCGTGTGATAGCAATATCATGAGGGTTCAAGTCCCTTTTCCTGCATTTATAGAAAAAGTTGCTTGACTACAAGAAGCTTTTACTATATTATTGTTCGAGTGGGGTCAAACCACAGAACACAGTTTAATACTTGAAATGCGGAAGTGTCGGAATTGGCAGACGAGCAAGACTAAGGATCTTGTGATGGCTACATCGTGTGGGTTCAAGTCCCATCTTCCGCACGATACAAAAAGGGATTAGCAGAAATGCTAATCCCTTTTTCGTATCGTGCCGAGGAGCCCCTTGAACCCAGGGTTCAAGGTCTCCTCGCAGCATAGCTGCTTCGTCGGTCGGTTCGGTGGGAAAAAGGTCCCCCGGACCTTTTTCTTTATCCACCTCACCCCATCTTCCGCACTTCGAATAATTTAAGCTTCCGCTGCGGAAGAGGGACTCTCACCCGCAGCTTCATTGCAGTGGGATACCTTGATTCCTACTACTTTAACGAAATCAAGGTAAAAAGTCGGCGTATAGAAAAACTAGTGAACATATGTACGAAAAGAGCGAATTGGGATATAATACTATTATTGGAAAGACATATAGCGTATGCATACAAGTTGTCCTAGTATGTCGAGTCTATCACTAAGGCAGGCGAGGGGAAATTATATGAATAAGGAATGGTCAGAACTGAATAAAACGATGCAGCTTCAGCTTAAAAAGCGTGACACCTGGCAGGATGGGGTAGTGACCTTAGAAAAACTGAGGAATCAGCTTCTGGATACGCTTAATGGTTTTAAGAAAAATCTTTCAAGGGAAGAATTTGATGCGATACCGTTTATAAATGCTGATGGATATCACAGCAAGACAATCGGGTATTCAATATGGCACATTTTTCGTATAGAAGATATAGTTGCGCATACACTTATTGCTGATGATGAGCAGGTATTCTTCAAGGGGAATTATCAGCAAAGGGTCAAGTCACCCATCATCACTACGGGAAATGAACTTATAAAAGAGCATATAGCAGAATTTTCCGGGCAACTTGATTTGGATGAATTGTATGCTTATGTAATGGATGTAAAGAAAAGTACGGAGGGAATAGTAAGAGGACTTTCCTACGATGATCTAAAGCTCAAGATTTCGGATGACAGAAAAGAGCGCCTGAAATCGCTAAATGTTGTCAGCACTTCTGAAGAGGCATATTGGCTAATTGATTACTGGTGCGGAAAAGATGTTAGAGGATTGATACAGATGCCTTTCTCCAGACATTGGATTATGCATATCGAGGCTTGCATGAGAATAAAGAATAAAATTCATCCGGAATAAATTATCATTTCATGAAATGGGAGAAGATATGATGAAAGTTGGCTTATCAGCCTGTTCAGACGGGCATATAAAGGAATGGGAATATCAGGTAGATGAACTGGTTCAGGTCTTGAAAGGCTTTGGCATCGAAGCCCTTCTTGCCCCGCACATAAAGGCTAAAGTAGATGATTTTAGTGGGACAGATGAGGAAAGAGCCGCTGATCTTATGCGCCTTTACGAGGATGATTCTATCGAGGCGATATATGATATCTCCGGTGGTGATCTCGCAAACGGTGTTCTAAAATATCTGGACTTTGATGTAATAGCAAGGGCAGATAAGACGTTTTGGGGTTACAGCGATTTGACCACGATAATAAACGCGATTTATACAATGACAGGAAAACCTTCGGTTCTTTATCAGGTAAAGAACATGGTATACTCCGAGGCAGAACTGCAGAGAAAGAGATATGCAGATTATCTGGAAGGGAATAAGTCGCCATTGTTTGATCTAAAGTATGATTTTCTTCAGGGAGATCACATGGAAGGAATAGTGGTTGGAGGCAACATCAGATGTTTCACCAAACTTGCGGGAACGAAGTACTGGCCTGACATGGAAGGGAAAATCCTTCTGCTTGAGTCCCTGGGTGGAGGCTCGGGACAGATGGCAACACTGTTTGCGCAGCTTGAGCAAATCGGAGTTTTTGATAAGGTTAGTGGAGTGCTTCTTGGGACATTTACCAATTATGAAAAAGCTGATTTGGAACTGACAATCTATGACCTTCTTAAAATGCACATTTCAGATGCATTACCTGTCGCTGCCACAAGAGAAATCGGACACGGACATGATTCAAAAGCCATTGTGATTGGAGAGAAACTGGAACTATGAGTATAGAATTGAAACCTGTAGAACGGGATGATGTTGAAACACTCTGGAAGATGCAGGTTGAGGCATTTTCAGGACTACTGGAGAAATATCATGATTATGATATGAGTCCTGCTGCTGAGAGCATGGATAAGGTAGTGGCCAGGTTTGAGCAGCCGTGGACTACATATTTTTTCATTATGGCAGATGGTGAAAAGGCTGGTGCTGTTCGCGTCATAGATAAAAGGATGGCAGTAGAAAGCGTATATCGCCTATCTGGATTATGCCGGAGCATAGGAATAAAGGATATGCTCAGCAGGCAATGCTGGAAGTGGAGAAGATATACGGATCAGAAAACTGGTGCCTGGACACTATATTACAGGAAAAGGGAAATCTTCATCTTTACGAGAAGATGGGGTATCATCAGACCGGAAAAATAGATAAGATCAACGATCGCATGGACATTGTATTCTACGAGAAAGATTAAGCCCCTGCACTGTTATAATGTTTAAGACCATAGTTCCATAGCAGATAAGCCGCTACGCCAGCAATCAGTGCCACAAAAGGTGACAAATAAGCATATTCCGGATGAGCCAGACTTTTTCCCAGAAGGTGCCCGACAGGGTAATATCCTGTAAATGCGTATGGGACTACGAAAGTAAGCAGGAATCCGATTCCTTTACCGTAAATGGTAATCGGATAATCAGTATAGTTTTTTAGCCCATAATTGTTGTTGGTGAGGAGAGATACTATCTCCTCACTTTTTATTGTCCAAAAACTGATGGTACCGGTAAATATTGTAATCGCAGAGAATATCACAAATGAAGAAAGCATGTTTACGGCATAAAACATAAGCGAACCCGCTGTCCACTCAATAGAAAGCGATCGCATGCTGTAGATCCAGAAAATCACAGACAAAACAAGGCGCGGGATAAAAGTATACTGAAACTGCTGCAGCACCATATACAGCATCGGGCCGATGGGCCTTGTAAGATACAGGTCAAATTTGCCGGTGCGGATGAGCTCTCCCATATCCTTCATGGGACTCCAGAAAAAGAAACAGCTAAGGCTGTAGGTGAGCCAGCTGGTGGTGAACATGAAAAGGACTTCATTCTGAGTCCATCCCGCAATGTTACCAAAGTTATGGAATATAACCAGAAATCCTGCGAAATAGATTCCAATCTGAATCGTATTTGCAATGAGCTCAAAGACCAGAGAAAAATGGTAAGCCAGTTTTCCCTTCATATATATAATTACGAAATGTCTGTACATTTTTAGCAGATACATGACTTATCCTCCCTGAACTACAAGTTTATTCTTTCCCACTATCCAGCAGACTTCGGATAATAAAAACAAGGCAGCCATCCATATCAGTTGAACGCAGAGGTTTTCACAGATATTTTCAAAGGACATCGGCGTAGTGATGATGGTAACCGGTATTGCATATATTGCGCGAAACGGGAGAAATGCATTTATAGCCGCAAGGAATTCCGGGAACATCGCAGCCGGTATCCACGAACCGGAGAGCAGTTTGTAAATTGCCGCAAGCAGCATGTTAAGCGGCCAGGTCACAATCAGCCAGAACGCCATCAGACCTATTATCAGGGAATATAAAAACTGAATCATATACGCCAGAAGGATGGATATGATTCCATATAAAAGTTGTTCTTCGCAGAATAGTTTTCCGTGATAAAAGACGGAGATTACAATCCCAAGCGGAAGCGTATATATCACAATTCTTGCAAGGCTTGTACCGATATGCTTTGCAAAGATCATGAGCTTATAGTCAATCGGTCT
This sequence comes from Butyrivibrio sp. WCD2001, assembly GCF_000424485.1. Lineage (NCBI taxonomy): Bacteria > Bacillati > Bacillota > Clostridia > Lachnospirales > Lachnospiraceae > Butyrivibrio > Butyrivibrio sp. WCD2001. The sequence goes on from NZ_KE384200.1 coordinate 488,229, forward strand.
TATAAGCTGATTTGCTACATCGCCCGACTGAATCTGGCCATTGATCCAGGCTATGACATCACATTCCATAAATGTGGAGATCAGGGTGGCTACAATGATATACCTGATGGTCTCATCCCGGCTAAGCGGGATGCTCCTTCCCGCGTTCGATGAAAACAGCGCATTCCACAATGAAAACTGCATGTAAAGGTATACGATTTTAGAAAGAAAATTCGCCCATACAGAATTTAAGTACGCAGTATGTTCTTTTATTCCAATCATTGCAAGGTCAGCATATTTTCGCATTTTTTTCTTCTCCCGCAAGGTAGATCCTTTTTATAATCTCTTCAAGATCGGTGGTCCTGTATATAGTCTTTAATTGTGGAAGCGTTCCATCATATATAAGAGATCCCTTATCGATAATGATCATCTTTTCGCATAATGACTCGATATCCGAAACATCATGCGTGGTCAGAATGATGGTGGTGTGCCGCTCTTCATTTATTCTTTTTATAAACTGCCTGATTCGTTCTTTCGAGAGTACGTCTATTCCAATGGTGGGCTCATCCAAAAACAGAATATCCGGATTATAGATAAGTGACGCTGCTAGGTCTGCCTTCATCCGCTGCCCGAGACTTAAGAGCCTTGGAGGCTGTCCGATAAATTCATCAAGTCCGAGGATTTCTGAAAATTTATCCATATTCTCTCTGAAAACGACATCGGGAACGCGGTACATATCCTTAAAAAGCTTTAGAGAATCTATGACAGGAATATCCCAGCACAGAACGCTTTTCTGACCAAAGACCACGCCGGTTTTCATCATGATTTGCTTCCTATTCTTTTTGAAATTCAGACCATCTATCGAAATAGAACCATTATCGGGGGAGAGGATTCCTGTCATCATTTTTATGGTGGTGGATTTTCCTGCTCCGTTAGGGCCGATGAATCCGACGATTTCTCCTTTTGGAATGGAAAAAGAGATATTGTCTACGGCAATCTTTTTCTGATGCTTCTTCATTTTATATATTTTGGTAAGGTCATTTACTTCAATACTCATATCCCTGTTACCTCCGGTTTAGCTGCTTCCATAAAACATTTGACGATATCGATGACTTGATTTTGAATCTCCTTAAATGTAAAATATCATTAAACAACCCATCAGTAAAATTGAAATAACAGATTATAATCATCAAATAAATTGATATTAAGAAGAGGTCGATATGAATAACACACAGCTTGAAACCTTTTTGAAAATTGTTGAAACAGGGAGCTTTACAGCCACAGCCAATATTCTGGGGTACGCTCAGTCAACTGTGACGACGCAGATTAAGCTGTTGGAGGAAGAGTTTGGATGCCTTCTTTTTGAAAGGCTTGGGAAGACGCTTGTCCTTACTACGGAAGGAGAAAAGCTCATATCCTATGCGGAGCAGATGTTGCAGCTTCAGAGGCAGATGCTCCTGGAGGTTTCGGCCGCGGAGATTCCATCGGGGATAATAAAGCTCGGCGTGTCGGAGTCACTGTGCTACAGGAATTTTCCGGAAAAACTGATGGAGTATAAGAAGAAATATCCCGGCATGGATATACGGATTCAGTTCATAGATCATGATACTTTTCCTGCGCTTCTTAAGAGCGGAGCGCTCGATGTGGTCTACACCCTGAATCCATTGATAGAGAATTCTGAGCTTAAAATGGTTTGTAAAAAGAAGGAGTCCCTTAGCTTTTTTGCAAACCCTTCCCATCCGATCGCAAAAATGAAGAAGGTAAAAGAAAAGGATCTGGAAAATGTTCCTCTTTTACTGACATCCCACACCTGCAGTTTCAGGCGTATGCTTCTTGAGGATTTCAGGGAGCAGGGAGTGACGCCTAAGATTGAACTTGAAACGAGCAGCAAGGAGATTCTAAAAGCTTTTGCCATAAACGGACTTGGAATTGCCTTTATGCCGGCCATGACGGCCACCATGGAGGTAAAGGAAAAGAAACTTAAGAAGATCGACTGGGCAGGCGCAGATTTTCCGATTTATTCACAGATATTTGTTCATAAGGATAAACACCGGAACCCGGCAATAGATGAGTTGATAGGGCTGATTATGAAAAGTTAATGCAATAACCCCTTGCGAATGGTTGCACGATATGGTGCAGCCATTTTTCATATGCAAGAGAAGACAAAGAATAAGAAACAGTGAAAAAGAGCGCGGGCAATAAAAAATGTAAATTAGTAACGTAACATGGACAAATTGAGAATTATTTGTCGTAACAGAAATTTTGGGAAATGGTGGAAGTTATGAACAAAAAAGTTTTGGGGCTTTCGTTCGGAAGAAAGCTCAGCAACACGGATATTATGGTAAAAACAGCGCTAATGGAGTGCGAGAAAGAGGGCTGCGAGGTCAAATTTTTCAGAGTTGACGAGATGGATATCAAGCCCTGCACAGGCTGCATTTCATGCGTTGTAGGAATGACTACGGGACGCGGAAAAGGCGGCTGCCCGCTTCAGGATGATTTTCATATTCTTGACGAAGCTATTATGGAGTGCGACGCAGTGATCATAGGAACACCTACTTATGAGTGCTCGCCCACAGGCCGCTTTAAGACGGTTTGCGACAGACTTGGTCCTTCACACGACATCACCTTCCGTAAGGCGACTTACGATGAGGGAAAAGCTGCCGGCAAGAGTGAAGATGAGCTTCCGGATGCAAGAAGCTTTAAGAAGAGAGTTGGCGCATTCATTTCTGTAGGCGGAGCAATGACCAAGAACTGGCTTGCATTCACGCTTCCTACGATGTACCAGATGACAATGTCTATGGGAATCGATGTGATCGATGCACACGAATATTTTGGCGCAATGGCTTGCGAGCATGTTCTCGGAAACGAACCCGAGATGGAGAGATCAAGACAGATGGGTAAAAACATCCTCGAAGCTCTCAAGGCTCAGGATGAAAATGATGAAGTTAAGCGCATGAAGTGGTGCGGAGACGAGCAGGGAATCTGCCCGGTTTGCCACATGAATATGCTTACTGTTTCACCTGACAGAAAGGCGATAGAGTGCCCTGTATGCGGCATAAGAGGAACTTTCAAGCTTGGAGAGGATGGTGCTCTTGATGTCAGCTTCTCAGAGGAAGAGCAGAACAGATCAAGACTTCGCTGGGCAGGTAAGCTCGAACACTCCACAGAGATTAAGACTCAGGCAGTTCCGCCCGGACAGATACCGAATCTTAAGGAGCTCAAACAGCCATACATCGGCTACGCAGAGTGAATCTGCCTTCCCCCGCTGGGGGAAGGTGCCCGAAGGGCGGATGAGGGGGCTCAAAACATTGTTTATAAAATTTTTATAAATGGCTCACAAATAGGAAACATTTTAACGGTATGATTGTCACAGACTTGCTAAAGGAGATGTCGTGACATGAAAATTAACGATACGTACATAGCAGAATTTGTTGGGAACTATACGAGAAGAAAGGGCTATCCGCCGACTGTGGAAGAACTGGTGGAGGTATTTGGGTTTGTTATGGTTACAAAATCCTTGTACTACATTATCAGCCTTTATCGTATAGGTATGATAAGGAATAGTCTGTATTTCGGAACAAAGGATTTACAGCTCCTTCCTCTCAAGGCTGAGAACTAAGAAAACTAAATATAGGGATAATAAAAAGCTGCCGCGAGGTGAATACCCCGGGCAGCTTTACTTTTGTTATTAAATAACTCTTTAGATTTCGTCGCTTCCTTTAAGCTCTCTGATTTTTCCAAGTATCATTTTTTCATTAAAGGTAAAGAAGATGCAGGCGCCGATAAAGCATGTTACGAATGCAATTGCGGCGGTGGTGCGGTAGCTCCCCTTTGTCTGTGAAACAGTTACAGAGGTGAAGGTTACCATGGCGATAGCCTGACCCATCTTGAAGGCGAAGGTTCTTGCAGCAAAGAACATCCCGCTTCTGTCTTCGCCGGTCTCGAGTCTTGTAAGCTCAGCTACATCTGCAACGCAGGCCTGAGGGAGAATTCCGAGAATTGCCATTGGAATAGCTGCTGTAACGGCAATTATGAAGCCCCAGTGAAGTCCCTTTCCACATATGGTTGTGATGGCAAATACGCAGCAGTAAGCGAAGAAACCGGTGATGATGAGGTTCTTCTTACCAATCTTCTTCGCAAGAACGTTGATGATGGGATAGAGCAGTACGCTGATTGCTGTCATTGTAGCTGTCAGTACGAAGGTCCAGGTGTCCTCAATTTCCATAAGCTGTGTCTCATAAAATGCAAGACCGGTCTGGAAAAGTGTGAGCGCGAAGAAGTAGATCACATCGCTGTATACAAAGCGTCTGAACTGTCCGTTTGAAAAGGTCTTGGCAAGGGACTGGAAGGGCTTTGTATCACTGGGCTTGGAATCGATGTAGTCACGCTCATTTATGTAAAATGCGGGAATAAGCATTGCAAGGCATGCGATAGTGGCCATGATTGCTACCGAAAGTCTTATGGAACCCTGCTGACCTGCTGCCCCCTCAAGCGCACCTGCCAGATTCGGAAGAAGGAAAGAGATACTCTGGCCAAGGATGAACGTGAATGATATAAAGGTAGAAACGTTAATCCTATGCTGCTGAGTGTCACCAAGCTCCGCAATCAGTGCGTTATAGGGTGTGCAGAACATAGTCATGAAAAGATAGAATACCATCAGAAGAATGAAGAGTATTGTATCATTCAGGGTGATGTTCTGGGTTTGCGGAAGAACGAAAAGCCCGATAGTGCAAAGCGAAAAAGGCACTGCCATCGCGCGCATGAAGGGGATTCTGCGGCCTCCCTTGTAATTACTTCTGTCGGACCATCCTGCGATGAGCGGATCTGTTACAGCGTCGAATATTCTGCCGGCTGCAAGAACGAGACCGAAGAGAGTAAGTTTAAAAAGTATGGGTGACTGGGTGATTTCGGAAGCAAAAAGACCCGTGTTAGGGTTCTGCTCACTCGGAGCACCGGTGTAGTAGTACACCATCCAGTTGGAAACGACTCCGGAGAGGAGACTCCATCCGAACTGTCCCATAGCGAAAATCCAGAGTAATTTGTTTGTAATTGGCTTTAATTGTTTCATTTGTTTTGAATCCTTTCAAAGAAATAGTGCGAAACTATTATAGCGCGTTCAGTGTCCGAATGACAATTATCAGTAGTATCTAAGCTGAATGGGAAGTTTTTGTTGAAAATGAACATATCTAAATATAGATCAAATATAATCATATTAACGATTTATTAAAAAAAGGTGTTGACTTATTTTTCAGATTTGATATTATATAAAAGCTGTCGCTGATAAACAAGCGGCAGCGAAAATAATATAGATGCGGAAGTGTCGGAATTGGCAGACGAGCAAGACTAAGGATCTTGTGATGGCTACATCGTGAGGGTTCAAGTCCCTTCTTCCGCACTAATAACCGGATAGCGAATGCTATCCGGTTTTTTAGTGCGGAAGAGGGACTTGAACCCGCCGCTGAAGAGGAAAGCTATGAGCATATCATTGAAATGAATTATAATAAAAAGATAGATGATTTTTGAGGGAGGAGGTTATACATGAACTATTTTGTTGAAGGATTACAGGGGAGTGGAAAGAGTACGCTTGTTAGGAGGCTTTCCGAAAAATATCCGGATTATTCGGCTGTATGTGAAGGGGATTATTCGCCTGTGGAGCTTGCATGGTGTGCCTATGTGGACAAGGAGACTTACATCGCTATTCTTGAAAAGTACAATGACATCCGCAGTGAAATAGAAGAGAAGAGCTTTGCGGAAGATGACCACATGATCATCTGCTATACGAAGATTCTTACAGACATTCCGGGCTTTCATAAAGATCTGGAGAAGTATGAAATATATAATGGAAGGGTGGATTTCGAAAGCTTTAAAGAGATTGTTCTGAGAAGGCTTCAAAATTGGGATAGTGATAAAAATATCCTTGAGTGTTCTATTTTCCAAAACATTGTTGAGGATATGATACTGTTTCGGAAAAAGAGCGATCAGGAGATTATTGATTTTTACAGGGAAGTGAAAGAAGCTCTTGCCGGAAAGGAATATCAGATAATGTATCTTCAGACTGACGACATAGCATCAAATATTGATGTCATAAGAAAAGAAAGGTCCGACGACAAGGGCAATGAGATGTGGTTCCCGTTGATGACCTGGTATTTCGACAATTCGCCCTATGCAAAAGAAAATGGGCTGTCAGGTACTGAGGCTTTACTTGATCATTTCAGGCACAGGCAGGAACTGGAAATCAGGATCTGCAAGGAAGTGTTTGACGGGCATTATACGATTCTGAAGTCAAAAGATTATAGTATTTGAGATGGAAAAATGGTGCTGATAACACTCGGCATCTAAACTGATACCCAGATGATGGACTTCAACATGACAGTTGAAATACCCATTGTCTGGGTATTTTTTTATTGGAGGCTTTGCTATGAGTATATTCAGGGAAATGAATATCGAAAAATTAAAAAATAATACAGTTGTCGAGGAAGTTACCCGGAATACTATTCATTTTACTTTTGCGTTTAAAGTGAAAATGTTTGAGAAGTGGAAAACCAAACCAGTTCCAGAATGCCTTAAAGAAGTGTTAGAAAAGGTTGGGATTTTGGAAGAAGACCTTTCTCAATACACAATCAAAGATTTAGCCAGAGGTTTCTATTTGGGAGG